>JALHLL010000184.1 GCA_022844575.1 bacterium | reverse complement strand
GTAGTCTCATTGAATACGTTTAACTGATACCTTAGTCCTTGTTGACATTACTACTTCACTTATAAAATGTCAACTTATTTTAGGACGGTGCATTGTCATAGTCGGTCAAATCATCGGTAGTTTTTTTTGAACAATCAACCGTATATTTTTTAGTCATTCAGTAATGTGGATAATGCACGTAGTTTCCTATAGAGCATCTCCAAAGGTAAGCCGACAATATTATAATAACATCCGTTTATATTCTCGACAAATACAGCACCGAAATCATCCTGGATGCCATAAGCCCCCGCTTTATCCATAGGCGAGCCACTTTCCACATAACTTGTAATTTCATCTTCTTGCAAATTTCTGAATGTGACATCGGTTTTTTGTACCGATGAAATACGTATTCCTTCGGGTGCTGAAACGAGTGCTATGCCTGTAAATACGGTGTGTGTATTACCACTCAGTTTTTTAAGCATGGCAATTGCATTATCTTTATCAATCGGTTTATTGATAATGGTATTCTGTAACACTACCGTCGTATCAGCTCCTATAACAAGATGTTTTTCCGATAAACGAGAGGCGATATCCGATGCTTTTCCGAGAGCCAAACGTTGCACATATTCATCCGGTTGCGTATCAAGCGAAATACTATCTTCATTAAATGAGGAAGGTTGTACAGCGAACTCCAGCCCTATTTGCGTAAGTAAATGACGACGACGCGGAGATTGTGAAGCTAATATAATAGGTCTTTTTATGGATAATAATTTCGGTATTTTCATAAAGTATTTTTAATCTTCCGTTTTAAACAAAATTACTCTTTTATCTTCCTTTACAACAATACCGTAGAACTTCTTATATGCCTCATAATCATTCGTTTCTATATATGATGATTTATAAATAAATCTTCTTCTTGCTCGGAGTAATTTTCCATCATATTGATATGTTACAGCATATTCTGCCGCAGGCGATGAAAGATTTTTCTGCTTTGGCAATTCCACCAATTCGTATCCATCGGGTACGGTAATACTTACTTCTTCATCAACCGTATCTACCGCACCTATATTCCTAATTGGGTAACGGCGTATATCGTATGACAATGAATTATCAGGCTCTAAAGAATTTTGCCAAGGCATTTTTAATAATCTGTATGAACCCGCCTCCGTTAAGAAGTTAGGTATCGTATATGAATATGTATATACTTCTTTCGGTGTTAATTGTTCTAAGTCAGACATTTGCAAACCCGTTAACTTTACATTCGTATATTCCACACTCAAACTTGCCTGTAAATTCTTTTCTCTTTCCTTTGCCGGTTTACCTCTGTATTGAAAACGTAAATTTGCAGTTGCAGTACCTGTTAATGCGACCTGCTCCATAAAGTCGGCAGTATTATCGGGTCTTAAACTTACAACTGTACGAACATTAATCGTAGGTTGTTTTTGTTCTTGCGTTCTCGGTAATAAAATAGGTTTAGTTTCACCGAGTTTAATTATAAGAGAAAAAGCAGCTCTATCCATTCCGGGAATTGCTCCGGGCGGGTGATTGAATGCCGTAAAATCAAGAAAATAATATCCGTTCGGTTTTTCGACAGCCGCAATACAATGATTAAATTCAATAGCCGGTGGTATCTCCCCTATACGTTCTTCCGAACCGCTATTTACCAGTACATAATGCGCCTTAATACCAACCTCGCGTAACATAGCAATACCAAGCGTTGACACATCCTTACAATCCCCGATTTTATTAACCAATACATCACGCGCCTTTTGAGGAACCAAACCCGATTGTCGGAACGAAACACTACTATATCGAATATTTTCCGTTATATAACGGAATACGATATTGATTTTTTCATCATCCGATAAAGCGGTTGGGTCGGGAATAAGTTGTTTAATAATCTCTTTAATCTCATACGATGACTGCGCCTTCGTTTGCGCCAACTCCTTGTACCAATCAACAAGAAATTCCCATGAGGGTAATGTAGAAATGCGGAGCATTTTTGCCACTTCATTGCGCCCTGGCATATCAGCTTCATAAATCATCGGTTGCTCGTTTTTTACAGTCCACCGATACAAAACACCGTCTTCACTTTCCGAAGTAATCGGTTGTGGTGCACCATTTCTGTAATTTGCATTAAAAGGCATATTCTTTGGCATTAACAAAGCATATTCACTGTTAATAACAGGCATATAGCTGTTAAACTGAAATTCATCCCAGAAATGTTTTGTCAATTTACCCGAATTAAAATCACGTATTTTCCATTTAATATAAATAAAATCATTTTTTTCGAGTGATTTGAACACGATATAATTCCTATCGACATCTGCGCGTACTTCTGTACCGTCCGCTTTTAATGTAATTGCTTTTTCTATATTCAACTTTTGTGAATAAGGATTATACGGTAGTCTGTATTCCTTCAGAGCATCAATGCCACGTTCATTAAACAAACGCACCAATTGTTCATATGAGGTTTCGGAAGCACCTTCCCGATAAAAAACGCGATGTTGTTTATCAAGAATAATAGCTGCATTTGCTTCAGGAAAATCTGCTGATGTTACCGCCGCTTTTGCCAAGCTATCTCTATTTTTTTCACCGAATACTTGAAAAATTGATTTTTTACCTTGCAATTCACGTAATGTTTCTCGCGAATCATAATCCGTCGCAAGATAATCAAGAGCTTTTTTATATGATTCTATGGCAGCCGGTATATTATTTTGCGAACGCTGTATTTCACCTAATTTTTCCCAATAGGCATTACATGTCGGACAAAATTCCAATGATTTATTGATCTGCTCGGTAGCACGAATATACTCCTGCTGCTGATTGAATACATTAGCCATGCTATAATAATATCCGGGTGAGGATGGCGAATATAAAAGTAACTCCTTAAAAGTTTGTTCCCATTCTTTTTTCTTCGATGCTTTTAGATAGGTTTCGGCAAGATTGGTAAGCCCGTTCTCATTATAATCAATTTTACCATAATCCTTATAGATTTTTATGCCGCCCTCATAACTTCGTGTTGTCTGATAATCAATGGCAGCCATAAGAGTAACAAAACGCCAACTTGCCGGATATTTTTTATATGATTCTCGGCCAAGTTCGATTACCTTATCGAATTGTTTTTTCTTACTGAACAAATCAATTCTCAACCCATCATACACATCTCTTTCCGGCATAATCGTATCGAGGATTTTGAGCATTTCTTCCGCTTTGTTAAAATCCTCATTACTGAGATGTTGATTAAATTTATAAAGAACCGGCTCTATCATGGATTTGGTTAAACCATACATTTTTTCATATGTTGTGGCAACTTCATCGCGTTTTCTGCCCCGACCATAAGCATCAAGAAAGTACTTATAAATAAGACAATTATCAGGTGATAATTTCTGTGCTTCGCGCAAAACCAATTCTGCCTCTATTGCCTTATCGTTCCTTAAATAACTATCGGCGAGAAGAAAATAGTTTTCTAAGTGAGATGGATTCTCTTTTACTTTTTGTTTGAAGAATATTTCCGAAAAATTCTCCATACGTTTTATGGAACTCGGCTGTACTTTTATAGGATATTGTTTGGAGTATTTACTATATGCAACACCTTGTAAAGGTTTACCGAATTCATCGGTAACTCTTGCAAGAAAATTACAACGATCTAATTCCGAATATCCTACCTTTACAAGCAAACGATTCCACCCTTGCTGTAATTCCGTTTCCACATTATATGTATCAAAATCATTATTCATCTCATTGGAATCGCGAATTATCTCAATATCATTAAGGAATGCTTTTACCGCGCCCGAAGTACCGATACGTATCCATGCCGTTCTTTTTGTTGGCGAATACAAAAAGGTATTTGCATAAACGAATACTTGTCTATCGGGAAAATATGATTGCATATCCACCCATTTATCAAAACGAATAAGCGGAGGCGAAAACCATTTGGCAGGAACTCCGTTTTTACCTTCATATACCTTTGTCGTATCATATTCATTTTCGGGCGGATAAACTGTATTAAAACCCGCAGCACTTATATTTTCAAAAGGACCAATAATTGACCACTGTTCTATTGCTCCGATAGCATCAAAATGTTTTTTAGCTTCAGACAGTCTGTTTTTTCTTTGATGCCAGCCTGCCAGCACCTGATGAGCCATAGCGGAAAGTATTCCCGATTTATCGCCATTGGCTGAAATTTTTTCTAAAGTCTGCCATACATCCGTTGTTGTATCGAACCCTAAGCCCGCTATTTTTTGTGTAGTCCATTGCGAAAAGAAATAAGGCATCGCATCTTTTTCGGTTTTTAGAATATTCCTAAAAGCGTTCCACGAATCTCTTTTCTTATGCATAACATCATATACAAAAGAAAGTCCTAAATGCCCGCGCGAATCATTAGGGTTTTGAACCGTATATTGTTTGAATAATTGCTCCGCCCCTTTATAATCATTTTTACCGAAGGCATCCCATGCTTTATCAATAGTGGTTTGTGCATGTATGGTCGTAAAAAAACCACATAAAAGCACTACAATAAAAGCAATCACTTTTATAGTTGAAATCATATTGTTTATCATACTTTTTGTCCTTTTATCCAAACATTTTCTGCATGGTTTATACCAAAATGATATGCAATGTTTGCATATTCATCGGTTGAGAGTATTATCATATCCGCATCTTTATCAACAGCAATTTGCCCTTTTTGTTCCAGTGCTAGAGCCGCCGCGCCGTTAATCGTACTTGCGCTTATGGCTTCCTCTACCGTCATTCTCATATTTGTACATGCCAAAGAGATCATCATTTGCATATTTTCACTCAAACAAGAACCCGGATTGCAATCGGTAGCAAGTGCAATAGCCATATTATTTTCAATCATCGTGCGAGCGGGCGCATAAGGCAAACGTAAATTATATGCAGTGCCGGGTAATAATGTACCGATTACCGCTTTTTCCGCCATTTGTTTCATCCCCTCTTCCGAAATACATAAAAGGTGATCGGCAGAAACAGCGTTCAACCGAGCCGCGCATTCGGCGGCGGCAACAGGTGTTAACTCATCGGCATGAATTTTTACTTTCATTCCGACCTCTTTTGCCGTATTTAATATTTTTTCCGTTTCCTCAACCGTGTAATATCCCGTATCGGTGAAAATATCGCAAAAATCAGCTAAATTATTTTCAGCTACATAAGGAATCATTTCATTACAGAGGATATCAATATATTCTTCTCTATTTTCCTTGTATTCAGGCGGAATATCATGTGCACCGAGAAATGTAGATACTATAGTCATCGGAATTTCTTTTTTCATCAATTGAATTGCTCTTAACTGATTCATTTCGCTTTCAAAAGAAAGTCCGTAACCGGATTTTATTTCTATTGTTGTTGTACCGTATCTCATTGCAGAGCGAGCATACTTCAAACCTATTTCCGCTAATTCTTCTATACTCGCACTTCGCACCGCTCGCATGGTAGAAAGGATTCCGCCACCTTCCGCAGCAATTTGTTGATATGACACTCCTTGTAAACGGCGTGCATATTCATTTGCCCTGCTTCCTGCAAAAACAATATGGGTATGCGAATCAACAAAACCGGGCATAATTGTTTTTCCCTTTTGAGAAATTACTTTTTCCGGCGCGAGTTCGCCTGACTTAATTTTATCCCTTAATTCTTCCGTACTTCCGATCCAACGGATTTTCTCATCGAACAGAATTGCCGCATCACTAATGCAGCCAATTTCATTCATTTCTTTACCTGATTTTCGTCCTTCTTCCGACGAAACAGTAATTAAAGTACTTATATTTTCAAATGCGGTTTGGTTCATATTTATTTTTATTGATAATAATATCCCCCTACAGTTTCAGAATACAATAGTCCTGATACTAAATTATTTCTATTTACATTCTGCGGCGACGACCTAAATACTCGCGCAAAGCAAAATCAAAAGGTTGTGATGTTTCCAACAAAATATAATCCACTCCCCTTTGAAAACATTCCCTTTTTATTGTGGCATTATGCTGCAAAAGTGCTTCGCGATACGCATTCCGAATCTGATGGGGTTGGGTCATCATCTGTTCTCCCGACTCCATATCGACAAGGGTGGCATCAGCACCAAGTTTAAAATCCAATTCTCGCGGATCGAGAATTTGCATTGCAATCACCTCATGATGGCGGTGACGAAAATGTTTAAGAGCTTGTACTATGGAGTCGGTATCATCGAAAAAATCACTGATGATAATGGCAAGTCCACGTCTCCCCATTCTTTCGGCAAGCCCATTCAAAGCAGAAGCCGTTCCCGTCATTTCGGAAGGTTCCGCTTGCCCGATTGATTTGATGATTTCTTGTATATACGAAGGTTTACTTTTAGGCGGCAGGAAAGAACGAACGGTATTATCATATAAAGCTAAGCCGACCGCATCCTGTTGTTTCATCATCAGAAAAGCTAAGGAAGCCGCAATGTATGCCCCATAATCGAACTTACGGATATGTCCTTTGGAGGCATAACGCATTGAGCCACTGCTATCGAGAAAAATCATCGAACGAAGATTCGTTTCTTCTTCAAATTGTTTTACATAGTAGCGGCCTGTGCGCCCTACTATTTTCCAATCCATATATCGCAAATCATCGCCGGGTTGATATTGCCTATGTTCAGCAAATTCAACACTAAAACCATGATACGGCGATTTGTGCAAACCGGTAATAAACCCTTCCACCACTAAACGGGCGCGAAGTTCTATCGTTGCAAGTTGGGCAACCACTTCCGGTTGTAAATACTTTCGTGAATCTTCCACTCTGTGTTCCTTATTTTTTCCTAATCTCTTTGACGTTTAGCTATGCGAAATTAGGGTAAAAATAAGAGCCGTAAACCCCCTTTGTGGTTACAATATGAAACTTCTCAAGAGATATTGCTCAAAGGATGTCCTTTAGGAAATAATTTATATGCGGTTTGGAATATATCGGGAGTTGTTAATAATAAAAGCCGCCCCCATAAGTGGAAGCGGCTTAGGCACTCGACAACGGAAATAGCTTTACAAGACAATTCTTAATGAGAATCCAGCTTGTATCGAAAATAACCGTTCATCATTACTCAATTTTGTCAAGTTATATTGTGCCCTTATCTGCGGAACAAGTATAAATCT
>JALHLL010000183.1 GCA_022844575.1 bacterium | reverse complement strand
ATGAACTTGTTCATTCACTGAAGCTGAATTACTGTATGAAGCACATACCGATAATGTACTTTGTACAATAACAGCAATATTTTTATTCCTTAGAGTAGTAATAAGTTCCCTATAATTTTCAATTATATCGGCAGTAGAATAATGAGCATACAAATCGTTTATGCCGCCCATAATACATACTGTTTTCGGTTTTAACTGTAAAATTGTTAGAAGTCTTGCCTGAAAGCCGGGTATTATATCTCCTCTTATTCCTCTGTTAACAATTTTAGAATCACCGAACAATTCAGCCCAATTCATGCTGTATGTATGCGAATCGGCCAACATTATTATATCCGCATTTTTTGTCGGGTACAGAGCATATATATCATTCATCAATGTATAATTTGCATTTTTTGAATAGATATTATTGTCTCTGGAAAGTAAGTACGTACTGCATAATCCGACAAATAACAAAATTGTTATTATAATAATTTTGTTACTGTTTTTTCTTAGTCGTATCATGGTAATCATAGTGTTTACCTATAATACGTATGTACTCAACACATGTTTCGTTCTAACAATAATTCATAAATTATTTCTCAATCGAAATAGTAACGGGTCCATCATTCACCAACTCCACATCCATCATGGCACCGAATACTCCTGTAGATACAGTAATTGCATGTTTGCTTCTTAATTCCTCACATACTGCATTGTATAGTGGTTCGGCAATTTCAGGTCTGGCGGCATCAATATAACTTGGTCTGAATCCCTTTTTTGCATCTCCATAGAGTGTAAAATTGGAAACGACTAACACCTCGCCGCCAATATCCTTGATAGAAAGATTCATTTTCCCCTCATTATCGGAAAAAATGCGAAGGTTGGCAATTTTATGAGCAATCCATTCAACTTGTTCCAGCGTATCACCATGAGTAATACCCAATAGAACCATTAAACCTTTCCCAATTTCTCCGCTTATAACGGAATCAACAGTAACCTTTGCTCTTTTTACTCTCTGTATTATTGCTCTCATAAAGAGTTGTTCAGCTGACTTTAAAAAAAATCCCGATACTCAGATGAGAATATCGGGATACATAAATCACTTTTTATACCGAGTTTATTTGCGTAATATAACAAAACTTCTCGTTTTTGTAAAACTTCTTGCCTTAAGCACCATATAGTACATACCGTCAGGTATTTTATCATCTATTTCCCACATTAGTCGTAAGCGATCGCCCGGTTTTCCTGAGGGTAGTAATAAATACTTTAGGTCAATTAACTTTCTTCCGGTGATATCGTAAACATCAAGTGCCATTTCTTCTTTTGTAGTGGTCATTCCCCATTGTAAATCGATAGTAGTACTTTTTCCCGTCGGGTTCGGATAGGGATTCCATAAGTAAACAGGTGCCACCGAAATTTCATTTTCGACAATATTTGTAGAAAGCAACTCCGATAATTTTACTACAAATAATTTATTCCTGTTTTGCTCATAATCTACACATGTAATTAGCATAGTTTCATTGTCTATCATGAAACCTTGCTTATAAACCAAATTATCATAAACATCAATTCTGTTCCATGTGTCTCCAAAATCTGTTGAAAATAGAAGAAGATTCGAGGCGCTTTCAGTCCCAACGGTACAAACTATTAAATCACCTTTCCCGAACGAATTAAAACTGATAATTCTACTATCTAAAGCTCCTTCTATCGGACTCGTAATTTTTTTCCAATGGAAACCACCATCACTTGTACGATACAATACGCATTTTCCGGCAGTGCCTATTCCCGTACTTTCACGACTATAGATATACCCTAAAGAATCATTCTTCATTTTCATAAACGAATCGAATTTTGATAGTCCTCCTATTGTAATCGAATCGTAGAATGTTACTCCATTATCTTTTGAGTGGCATATCTCACCAGCAATATAAAGTGTCGAGGCAGTAGAACTAATTTGCGGAGCTATCGTTTTCAAGATAATAATTTCATTATTGTTTTTTTTGTATAAACCCATATATAATGCAGTATCCGATTTTGCCACATAATCCCACTTTACTCCATTATCCGTAGTCTTCCATAAAACCCCTCTGTTTGGAACAGAATTTAGACCTCCTGAAATCCCGAGTACCCCGTATGAAAGCAAATACGAATCTTTTATTAATGGCACAATAACAGCACTTATATCCGTAATTGGTAAAAAACTCGCCCTTCGTATTATCGTATTCCCCGAATCCGGTGAACGATAGTCCAAAAATTTCGTGTTAGTCCCAATATCTTTTATTCTCTCTTTACCGGAATATAATTTCACAACATTATTGTGAATAAGGATATTATCAATTGAAGTCCGTGCATTAACTGATAGGTTAGTTTCTTCAATAAGTGTGTCATTGGGAATCCATGTTAATCCTTTGTTTGTACTGTGTAAAAGATATTGCCCCTCACCAACCATGAAAATTCTCTTATGTTCTGGAGATTCTACCGTTTTAAAGCCAAAATCATCGACAGGTAGCCAAGATTCATAATACCATCGTCCTCTTCTATCAGCAAATGCAATGGTCATACTTGATCCGAATACTAAGCCACCCTTTTTTTGCCAGGTCATTCCCGCTATCTGTGTATTCTCATGAAAAACTGAATTACTCCTTGTTGAGATTTTATATATTTGGTTATCATGAATACCATATACCGATTCATCCGTGCAGCAGTACAAACTATCCTCATTGCTAAGTACGGCATCTCTTATATAAAAAGGAAATTTAGTATGTGATTGTACCGAGTTATCGGGATTCAATATATAACAACCTCGCTCAAAACTGACTAATACTTTTTCATGAAGCCATTTTATAGAAATCGGTATTCCGACTTTATCTTCACCAAACGGAACAATGGTTTTCCAATTATTCAAATCAGAATGCAGGGAATAATAGAGAGTACCATTATACGATGATATATAAAAAGCATTGTCGGTAGTCAAACATCGAACGATACCACGTTCTCCATTCAAAGTAATGGAATAGTACCATTCTTTCCCGCCATTCTTGGTATAATAAATTTTAAGAGAATCGCTAATTGCTATGCCAGAGCCGCTTTGGTTTATTGAAGCACTCATTATATTTTCTTTTATATTATCTATGGTGCTTATAAAAAAGCTCTCACCACCGTCTTCGGAATAGATAATCTTACCATCCTTCAATACGGCACAAACATTATTTTCCGCACATCGTATTTCTTTTATACTCACAAACAAGGCGGAGGGAGTAATCCCCCTCCGCCAATTCTTACCATCATTATCTGAGAGTAAAATCAAACCTTCATCACATCCGGCTATAATTTTACCATTACCATTGCTCCATACTGCTGTAAAGTTTTGTGCAACATTTATACTGTTTTCCCACGCTAAACATTCACTCAATGCTACAAAATACATCAATAAAGGAGATATTTTTTGTCTCATGATTCTACTCCGATTATTACAACTTACCCTTATTCACAAATAGTATGGCACAGACCTGGCCCAATCATGTATGGGTCTGCATTAGGACAATTTGACGTACTTGAAACACTGATGAGAGTTGTCCTTAATTTTGTTACACCGGCTTCATGAATTTCATAACATATACTATATCTCCATATACAATAACTTTCCGTGGCACAAGCTTGCAAATAAGTAACGCCATTTACGATTGTACTGTTGTAACATGACGAACGAACAACCTTTACTTCAATCTCCGCCGTGCCACTCTCACATGGCGGAATATTTTCGGTACAGTCACTTGGTAATAGTAAAAATACTGTTCTTAATGCTAAGTTGTTAATTGCCTGCACATTTAACGGATCGCTTAAGGCAAGTGAAAAACCCTGTTTGTCACAACCGATTGCTTCTACATTACCAATATAAACCTCGGCTTGTCCATTACAACAACGATAACAGGTCTCCACTCTCACCGTGCATATATCGAACTCATAATGTCCGTCCGTATTTGATCGAAAATACAACCCCACTGTAGAGTTCCCGCCAAAAGACGACCAAGGTGCTGTACAGGAAGAACCGGGAATTGAAGTCGGACATGTAATAGTTGGTTGTGCTGTGCCAACTGAGTTAACAACGGGACAGAATAACAAAACAAACAAGACTTAAACACCATCTCAATAAAGTGAGACTTGTTTTAACAATAGAACACCTTGTGGGGGTAAACATACATAACCTCCAAAATATTAAAAAATTAAAATAGGGCGGAAAGCGGACAATTTTTGCTTCCCACTCTACAACTTAAATAATTTCAGGCAATTATCCAAAACAAATTACCGTATCGGTTCCCACTCTTTTGCTATGGATTTGCCTGTTACCATAACGGCAAGTGCATTAATCGTCCAATTCCATAATAATCGTGCATAACCATATCGCCTGAAACGGCGCGGGGACTCATATACTACTAACTCGGGTGCATAATGTACTTTATATTTATGGGCTATTCTGCGGAATAAATCAAAATCCTCACCGGCAGAAACGGAGCCATTGTATCCACCCACTTCCCTAAACACATCAGTTCTTATTATCTGGCATTCGCCACGCCCCATACCAAGCCCTAAGCCGTTAACAAAAAAGCGGATATAATTATTAAAGAATCCATGAAATGTTGCATCGCTTAATGTTCTTTCACCAGGCAAAACATGAACGGAACAAGCTAGCGCAGCATATTTTTTATTACCGTTATATGCCCATTCATACACATATTGAATAAATTCTTTCGGTTTTTCCAAAATCGTATCGGCATTTATAAAAAGCAGTATATCGCCTTTGGCAATTCGAGCACCTTCATTGCGCCCTTCAGCTATTGTTTGCCTTTTTTCTTTCGAATGAATAATAATGTTTTCGGTATATTTTTTTGCAATTTCTATAGTAGCATCCATACTCCCGCCATCGCTTATAATTATTTCAAGACCATACTGTTTTTGCAATTCATCCGAAAAACATAGAAGCGTTTTTTCCAATAATTTTTCTTCATGCAACGTAGGTATAATAACACTAATAGCCGGCTTATTATATTCTAACTCTGAAAATTCTTCTTGTTTCACTCTAGGGCAGTTTTTTATTTAATTTATGGAATACTCTATTAATTTTTCCAACATCATAGTTATAAAAAATGTCCTTCCCCACCATTGTAGAGAAGAACATTTTTATATATGGCATAATACTATACTTCTTCAACTATAATATTCGGTACAACAGTTTCCTTTTTAATAAGTGCGGGGAAATATGCAACCACATCACTCGGTTTGGGTCTTCCTCCCGCAAATCCTGTTACAGATGGTGGGCCTGTAAGAATTAGCGGTGCTATTTCCTTTCCGAAACGTTCTACGGAAGCATGGTCTCTTGACCGAACTCCTATACGCATCATCACCTCATTCGGTTCGATAGGTTGAGCAAGTGCTCCATGGCACGCATTCATGCCCACATATTCAGTACGCACTTCATCAAATTGCAAACCCAATTTTTCAAGACGTGCACGTAATATTCTATTACCTGCCTGTGCTTTTTTATAGGCATCAGGTGCTGAATACGTTAATGAACTGAAAGCGACATAACCATCCGCATAACTTGCCGATACTTTAAAAAACGGCGTAGCCGGTTTTCCCTTTACGCCATATACCCGTACCCTATCATTTCCCAAATCCTCCAAACGAATAGTGCTAAAGTCCGCAATACAATCCGGTGTAATATATTCTTCGGGATTACCGATTTCATACATTAGCTGCTCGCTTACCGTTTCTCTCGAAACTCTTCCCCCCGTACCCTCATGTTTCGTTACAACAAAACTGCCATCAGGATATGCTTCAATTATCGGAAAACCTATATTCTCCATATCGGGAATATTTTCCCAATCACCCAGAAAATTACCACCTGTTGCCTGTGCACCGCATTCATTGATATGCCCTGCAACGGTTCCTGCCGCGAGTTTATCCCAATCATCTGCTGACCAACCGAATTCATAAATCATCGGAGCCATTGTTAGTCCGGTATCGGTAGTACGACCCGTAATAACAATGTTTGCACCTTGTTTTAACGCTTCCACAATCGGTTGTGCACCGAGGTACACATTCGCACTCAATAACTTATCTTTTACTTCCGCAATCGGCTGACCCGTTTCCATATTCTTCATTTCATGACCGGCATTTATCAATTCTTCCATTCTTTCCAGAATATTATCGCCGGTAACAATTCCTATTTTTAATCCCGTTATGCCTAATTTTCGAGCAACCTCGAAAATTTTGTCACGCGCTGCTTCAGGGTTTACGCCGCCGCCATTGGTAATCAGTTTTATATTATTCTTCATCAGATACGGCATTACTTCTTCACATACCTGCACCAAATCACGCGCATAACCCATTGCCGGATTTTTTATTTTTTGTTTCTGCATTATGGACATTGTCACTTCTGCCAAATAATCAAGCATCAAATAGTCTATATCCCCTTTCGACACCTGATCGAGTGGTGCCGTTAATAAATCACCCCAAAAACCCTGACCCGAAGCAATGCGTATTTTGTCTTTTTTCATAATTATAAATTGTTTGATCTTGTTTTAATAGTTTCTTTTTCAAAAAAGGGCTATTGCCTTTGTTATTTATCACTACTGCATATCGGCAACAAGTTTAAAATCGCCTTCAAAATACAATGAACATAATGGATTTTTTTGTCGGATATTTCTTACTATTAATGACATTGTTTTTGTATCAGTGTGGCATTTGCCTATACTGTTTTCATCTTCTCCGTAAAACTCCATTGTAAACCACCCGATAAATTCAGCAATATGTACTCTTGACATAACCTCAAAAGTAATGGGTACATTACCTTCTATCAACAAATGACGTATAACAATGCCTTGTGTTTTCACCATCAGTTGCTGATTCTTTGCTCTCCAGAGTAATTGGATGATATTTATTGTACAAGCAATGGGTACAATATAAAGAAATATGTTGCCCTCATTTTGCAATAAAGCAATCAGTGCAAAGATACATAAAACACTAAAGAATGCTCCGACCGATAACCAGATAACCGGTGTAAAACAAGTATGAATGTCTTCTCCGAGCGAAACTTCCTGCAAATCAAGATCGTCAACTATTTGCCTATAGTACGTTGCACCAAATGACAGCATGGAGTACACCTTGCCAACATAGATCGCATGAAGTAAAACTGTTGTATCAAAGCGCATCTGTTTTCTTA
>JALHLL010000182.1 GCA_022844575.1 bacterium | reverse complement strand
ATCACGTATTATAAAAGGCATGGGCGGTGAAATTACAGTATCGAGCGAGGTGGATAAAGGAACTGAGTTTGCATTTGCATTAAAATTCCAATATTATGATATTGGTAAAACAAGCGTGGGTGATGGAATTCAACGTACTGTTTCGGGTATTAAAAACGAATATAAACCTACCGCATTATTAGTTGATGATATAGAAAGCAATTTATTGGTACATAAGGCATTACTAAAGCGTGTAGGATTCGAGTGCCTAATGGCACGCTCTGCGGCAATCGCCATTACCATTGCAGAGGAAGCAAAACCGGATATTATTATAACGGATATTATGATGGCAGATAAAAGCGGTATTCAGCTGATGCAGGAGCTAAGGAACGAGGAATGGAGTAAACATATTCCCATTATTGCATTAACGGCTAATGGGAGGTCGTATAAAAAAGACGAGATGCTTGCGAAAGGGTTCAGCGAGTTTATTATCAAGCCGTTTCGGATGGAAGAACTATTTAATGCGATAGAGCATTGTTCGGAAATTGAGTTCGTTTGGGAATCGAAATCAGCCGGAAAGAGCAATGAGCTTAATCAAAATGAACAGATAGACTTAGTATTAAAATTCATTGACTCACTTGATGTTGAAGTTAGCGCGAACATAAAAGAAACAATTGAATATCAATATTTCGATAAACTGGAGCAATTACTTCTTACTGTGCCTTTACATGAGAGAGAAAAACACCAATTTGCCTATAATCATTTATTAAGCGCAGCCAAGGACACGAATTTTACAATGATGATTAAATTGACGGAAGCTATGGTGTAAATAAAATCCTGTTTATTGATACTTAACAACTGCAAGAGTAATATCATCCGATTGTGGCGCACCGTCAGCATGGTGATGAACGGCGAGGACGATTGACTCCATAATGGCGGCGGCATCCAAATGCCTCGAATACATGGCGATATCCTGTAATTGTTGTTCACCGAATTCCTCATTACCATTATTCATGGCTTCTGAAACACCATCCGTGTACATTAATACCGTATCGCCTATTTCCAAATAACATTTTCCGGAATTGTATGGCGGGGCATCTTCAACAATTCCGAGAATAATTCCGCCCTCACTCAATTCTTCTATAGTACCGTTTGCACGTATAACGTACGGTGGGTTATGTCCTGCATTTATATAGGCAAACGATTTATCGGTGGGGTCGAAAATAGCACCGAAAAAAGTTACGAATTTATCGGGAGAGGTATTATGATACACAATAGCATTAATCCGTGCAACTAATTCTTCCAATTTCATGTTTAATGGTGCGAGAACGCGCAATGCCGCCTGAACATTAGCCATTAATAATGATGCGGGCATACCTTTCCCCGAAACATCAGCTATTGCTATAATCAAACGTCCGTCACTAAGGCGAATAAAATCATAATAATCACCACCTACTTGCTTAGAAGGAATACTTGTTGCCGCACAAGAAAAACCATGTACTTCGGGTAAACTTCTCGGTAATAAACCCTTCTGAATTTCAGTAGCCAGATTTAATTCGCTTTCCAAGCGTTTTTTATTGAGTTCTTCCTGAAAAAGGCGGGCATTTTCCAAGGCGGAAATCATAATATTGCCAAGCGACTCGATAAATTGTTCGTTTACCGTAGTAAATGCCGTATTGTTTAATTTACCGCCTACCAATAATAAACCTTTTACCTCGCCATGAATAATCATCTTAGTTATTAAACGTACACCAGCGCCTTCAAGCACAGCCCTTGTTAAATGTTTAATTCCTGTAAATGTATTAAGCGATGTTCCTTCCGTACTGCATAATTCTTGAAGAATATCATGAGGAAAATTTGTGGTAAATCGGTTTACAATAGTATCACATACTGAATTGTGCATTGTAAAAACGGCAAATCGGCTAATCATCATTTGACCCATAAGCCGATAGGAGAACATTTGTACAATTTGCGATTTTGATAATAATGCGCTGAATTCCCTATTTACCTCAAAAATTGTCATCAATAATTGATTCTGTAATTCAACTTCATTTTTCTGACGTAGTAAATCGGCATTGGCACGCGCGCTATGAATAGCATTGGCGGCTATTGAGCAAACCAATGAACCGTATTGTAATTCCTCATCGGAAAGTTGACCGGAAGGGATGGAACCTATACATAAAACGGCAATCAGAACATCATTATGCAATAAAGGAAAACAATACTTAAAACCGTTTTCTTCCAGAATTACCGGAATATCGGTATTGGAGGTATTTGTTACGGTACGTACTGTAAAATTTTCCGTTTCCTCGAAGTTAATTTTTCCTTTTGAAGAATATACTTTCAATTTGCCATTATGCGGGATGAGAATAATACATCGCAATAATCGTAATTTTCCCATTATGGTAAGAATAAGGGCATTATTGATAAATCCCTCATCATTCGATTCATTGAGTCGCGCACTGAAATCCAATAATGATTCCAAATTGATAAGCGATGTAAGCGAATTAATATCGGTCATACATAGTAAAAAATTATGGCAATTTTTCGATTGAAAGCATATTTGTTCGGGAACGCACTACTAAGGGTCTGCCTATGGTTACAACAATCTGCATACCTGATTGCAAGTATTTTCTTCTCACAAGCATTTTTTTCAAGTCTTCTATCGTATCATCGGTTGTTGTTACATTATCCATAAGAACGCCGGTCGTACCCCAAAATAATCCTACTCTTCGTGCAATATTCGGTAATTCCGTTACAGCTATTATTGGTGCTACGGGGCGTTTGTTGGAAATAAGCAAAGCCGTTTCGCCCGATAAACTAAGGGTAGCGATAGCGTTAATACGGCTATCCTCGGCAATAGATGCAGCCGCACCGGCAATCAGGTCAGTATTTTGTTCTTTATTCGGTAAACCAATAACATGGCGGCGTAAACGCGATTCCTCACGCAGTAGCGCGCGTTCGGCTTCCGTGCATATCATACGCATATATCCCACCGTATCTGTCGGATAAGCCCCTACGCTTGTTTCAGCACTAAGCATAACGGCATCGGTTCCATCCCATACCGCATTGGCAACATCGCTTGCCTCGGCTCTGGTAGGGCGCGGATTCTGTATCATGCTTTCCAACATTTGCGTAGCCGTAATAACGGGCTTGCCGTATTTATTACAGGTAGCTATAATTCGTTTTTGTACCGTAGGCACTTGAGCTGCCGGAATCTCAACACCCAAATCGCCACGGGCAACCATAACGGCGTCTGTCACTTTTACAATATTATCAAAATCGGTAACGGCTTCGGGTTTCTCTATTTTCGAGATTATCCACATTGTGCTGCCATGATGTGAAAGAAAACGCCGTAACAACTCTATATCCTTAGCATTGCGTACAAAGGAAAGCGCAACATAATCGCATTCGTTTTCTATGCCGAACAGAACATCTTTGCGGTCTTTTTCCGAAAGTGCCGGCTGACTTACTTTTGTTGAAGGCAGATTAAGCCCTTTTCTGGACTTTAATGTACCGCCGTTAATTACTAATGCTTTTACTACAATGCCGTCCGTATCTTGTACTTCCGCTTTCAGCAAACCATCATCGAATAATAAAAAGTCTCCTTTGCCAACATCTTTTGCAAAAGTCGGGTATTCTATGGGTATGGTGCCTTCAGGCAATTTTATTTTTTTGGAACGGAAGGCGGCCGTATCGGCAAAAAATACCTCTCTGGCGTGAATAAAAGGTACTGCTCCGTTCGGCAAATCGCCTACGCGAATTTTAGGACCCTGCAAATCCACTATGATTGGTATATGGAAACCTATTTTATGTTCCGCAGCGCGTATATACTGTATATATTCCTTATGAGTTGCGTGCGAGCCATGCGACATATTAAGTCGGAAAGCATTGGCTCCGGCATTTAGCAATTCCAATATTTTTTCTTCCGAACCTATGGCGGGGCCCATAGTACATAAAATTTTGGTTTTGTGGTCAAGGAATGGTGCTATCTGCATGGACATTTCTGAATAGTGAATATATGCTATATGGCAAAACTATGGAATGAATACCTTTCATTGAGGTATTGCAACATTACGTATCCTTTATTAGACAGTGCGTATCATTAACATTTCACTAAACAATTTGTTATACGGAACGATTTACCCAAAGCAGTACTATTTTTTTAAGGTGCATCATATTATTTGGCATTATTTTTTAGATTTGATGTGGTACAAGCGTTTTCTATCCGTTTGCGCTTTCTCATACATATTTCGGAAGATGTTCCATGTTTGTCATTATCGGTATTGTTGTAGTTTTCGGCAGTATTGTGGTGGGCTATACAATGCACCACGGCGACCTGAAAATTCTATGGCAGCTTAATGAGTTTATCATTATTGGCGGGGCTGCACTCGGCTCAATGCTTATTGCCAATCCAATGAATATAACCATAGGCGTTTTTAAGGGGGTTATCGGAACGCTTAAGGGCAGTAAACTTAACAAAGTAACATATTTGGAACTGATGCAACTATTGTTTGAACTTTTCAACTTTGCAAAAAGGGAAGGCGTTATCGCGCTGGAACCGCATATTGAGAATCCGGGTTCAAGCTCCATTTTTACAAAGTATCCTGCATTTCTTGCCAATCATCACGCTACCGATTTTTTGTGTGATACCTTAAAAGTGGTTCTGGGTGGCGGGGCATCGCCCTATGATTTGGAAGAATTGATGGATATAGATTTGGAAACGGCACATAAGGAGGAATTGCAAGTTCCGACTGCTTTGGCTACTGTATCTGATGCTTTTCCGGGTTTGGGGATTGTTGCTGCCGTATTGGGTGTAATTATTACAATGGGCATCATTGACCAACCACCAAATGTGATAGGTCATAGTGTGGGTGCTGCTCTTGTAGGTACATTCTTCGGGGTATTGATGGCATATGGCGTTGTAGGTCCTTTAGCAAAAAATATGGAAAATTCCGTCCATGAGGCGGAACATTATATGACGGCTATAAAAGTAGCATTACTTTCTTTTGCAAAGGGTTCGCCTGCTTCGGTATCGGTGGAGTTTGCACGACGTAGTATTCCGCCGCATATACGTCCTTCATTCAAAGAAACGGAAGAAGCAACCAAAAAAGCACGGTAATGTGATTTTCACTTAGCAAAAAACAATGGAAAATACTGAACAACCCATTATCAAGAAAAAGAAAAAAGGTGGACATCATGGTCATCATGGCGGCGCGTGGAAGGTTGCCTATGCGGACTTTGTGACTGCGATGATGGCATTTTTTCTTGTGATGTGGATTCTGGGGTTAAGTGATGCCACTAAAAAAGGTGTGGCTCAGTTTTTTACGGAGCCCGGCGCATTCAGTTTTACGGCGGGCAAGGCAATGCCTGTTGCTATTGAAAATGTACGACAATCCGTAGGGCAGGGAAAAGACGATGGTAAAAAATCGGGTGGCAAAGGGGAATATAAGCTAAGTGATTCGATGAAAAAAGTTGTCGAATTTGAGCGGGTACAGGATTCGGCGCGTATGCAGGTTCTGGAACAATCCGTAAAAAAACAAATTGAAGAGCTTGCTAAAACCGATGAGAACTTAGCAAAATTGATGACCTCATTAAAGGTGGAAGTGACGAATGAGGGTTTGCGAATAGAGCTTGTTGAAAGCGAAGAAAGCGTTTTTTTCGAAGTAGGCAGTGCCCGATTAAATAAGGATGCCATTGTATTACTTCAGAAAGTAGGAACGGAGATAGGAAAAATACCCAACTTTGTAGAGATTGAAGGGCATACCGATACACGCGGTTACGGTAAGGGAACGGGATATGGTAACTGGGAACTTTCCGCCGACCGTGCCAATAGTGCAAGGCGTGTTTTGGAAAATAATGGTTTATGGGATGGGCAAGTAATAGGTGTAAAAGGGTATGCCGATCGTAAACTACGCACACCGGAAAATCCTTTTGATATAAGTAATCGCCGTGTTACGATTTTGGTTCGTTACCGAACAGAAAATGAAATTACCGGTGCTTAATGTTCTCGGAAACTGTCGGTAATATCCGCGCTATACCCCCGCTTTTTTTGCCGTTCGGCATCAAGCTCAGCTATTCCTTTATGCGCTTTGCTAAAGTTTTCTACAAGCTGTTGTGAGAACATGTTTTCTCCTTCATTGTTTATGTTATTGCCATTTTTCTTCTCCACCCCACTCTTCTCCACCCCGTTTTTACTTTGCTATCTTATTTATTTATAAGTGCTTTACGTGTCGGGGGTGGAGAACGCGTTTTTTTTCACTATTCTTTTCTTAGTATATACTATCTTTTTCTCTTTTTTTGATTTTCTTCTCCACCACTCCACCCCAGCTTCATAAGTATCTTTATTTATTAGAGTTAATTGGGGTGGGGTAAACTTTTCTTCTCCACCCTACTCCACCCCTTTTTTTTAATTCAGCTGCCCCGCCTTCGGCACCCCTCCAGCGGAGGGGAATTGTGGGAAAATGAATAGTAATAACGTAAAATTCCCCTTTTTCAAAGGGGTGGCAGACGAGGTCTGACGGGGTGTCGTATTATGTCATTCTGAACAAAGTGAAGAATCTATTTCACATTTAACTCCCATTCATCCACAGGGGTTTATAAAAACTTTCTTATAAGTTTTCCCAGAAGTCCCAAATTACCTTTCGAGTGAGTATAGAAAATATGTTTGTAATTTCCATAGTTTGAATTATCTTTTATTAGTTTTTCAATGTCGTCATCAGCTATTTCATTAAGCGAACAATAAGATTTAATACTATTACTAATCATAGCATTCATTTGTCCTTCGGCAACCGAAACATCAATTGCCATCTGCGATGGATTAGTCAGATGATTCTTGGCACTATGGATTTGGAATAATGAGTGGGTGATACTATCAAGCAATGTCAATAATATTTTAGCATTATCCCTTTCCAAATCTCTTCTCCGTTTCAGTCGTAAAAACCCTAAAAACGTTGCGGATAAGGGGATTAAGTAACCAACATTGTCTATCAGACAATTCAAAAATTGAAGCATGTTACCTCCAAAATTGTTAATATTATTTAAAAAATGTATTGTACTGTCGTAATTTAAAAATATCTCCTTCTGTCTT
Organism: bacterium; assembly: GCA_022844575.1. Lineage (GTDB taxonomy): Bacteria > Bacteroidota > Ignavibacteria > Kapaibacteriales > UBA961 > UBA2353. The sequence goes on along the minus strand of JALHLL010000182.1, from coordinate 138 downwards.
AACCGTAATGAAACAAGATATTTATTTATTCGTTTTGCGCGTTATCTGTAAGAATTTACGATTAAAAATCCAAAATTAAACCATCACTCAGAACGATACAAATTACTTTTTATTAATTATGTTTTGGATTTTTTACAT
>JALHLL010000181.1 GCA_022844575.1 bacterium | reverse complement strand
CTGCAAATTGCCCGAAGTCAACAGTAAATGAGATTTTTTTAGCACTCATCGGTACAAAACAAATCACATATATACATACAAAGAATATAAATCTCATTTTTCTATTGATAAGTTCACACAAATATAATGTTCATAACTTCAAGTTCTTTTCTCATTCATGTTTTGCAGGTCAATCAACCTCCAAGTGTCAGGGATTTAATGTATTCTCCCTCATATATCTTAAGAGGATAAGACACAAGATGCGATATAAAAATTACAAAGCTGTAACCAAAAAATAAAAAGCCCGCTGTAACACAGCAGGCTCTTCTTTTCATATTTTGAATCATTACTATTTAATGATTATGTCCTCTGTCATGACCACGATTTCCTCTATCATCTCTATCATTTCCTCTGTCACCCCTATCATTTCCTCTGTCACCTCTATCAAATCTGTCGCCTCCGCGATCATTTCCTCTATCGCCTCCACGATCATTTCCTCTATCGCCACCACGGTCATTTCCTCTATCGCCGCCTCGGTCATGCCCTCTGTCTCTACGGTCATAACCACCCCTATCTCCGCCGCCACCACGATAATCACGGCGTTCACCACCACGATTATCATCATTGCGTGGTCTTCTTTTCTCTTCATACCCTTCGGGTCTTTCTTGCAATGCCTTACGGCTCAAACGGAATTTGCCATCCGATTGAATTTCCAAAAGTTTAACTTCGATTTGCTGACCGTTTTTAAATAGATCGGAAAGATTCTCGAAATCTTCATAACCGATTTGTGAGATGTGAACAAGTCCTTTGGTTTTAGGTAAAAATTCAACGATAAGCCCTAAACCTTCACGCACTTCTTTAATAGAAGCCGGATATACTCTGCCTTCTTCCGGTGGACGAACTATGTCTTCAATGCGCGTCATTGCTTTCTGAGCCGCTTCCGTTGATTTTGCGGCGATAATTACCTTACCATCTTGCTCAATGTTAATCTCCGTACCCGTTTCCGCACAAATTGAGCGAATAGTTTCACCACCGGAACCGATAACCGCTCCGATTGACTCTACAGGTATATACATGGTTGTCAAACGAGGTGCATAATCGGACAGATCAGCACGGTGTTCAGCAAGTCCTTCATTCATTTTTGAAAGTATATGCAATCTGCCATCGCGTGCTTGCATAAGGGCATTTCGCATAATATCAAGGGTCAAGCCCTCGATTTTAATATCCATCTGACATGCAGTAATACCATCACTTGTACCTGCAACTTTAAAATCCATATCGCCGAGGAAGTCCTCATCGCCAAGAATATCGGATAGAATTGCGACACCGTCTTCTTCTTTTATCAACCCCATTGCAATACCTGCAACAGCTTTTTTGAAAGGAACGCCGGCATCGAACATTGCAAGACTTCCCGCACAAACAGTAGCCATTGATGATGAGCCATTTGATTCGAGAACATCAGAAACGATACGAAGGACATAAGGAAAATCTTCTTGAGTAGGAGCAACCATACGCAATGCTCTTTCAGCCAAATTACCATGTCCTATTTCGCGGCGGCTTGTACCCGTCATACGACCAACTTCGCCGGTACTGAACGGAGGGAAATTATAATGAAGTAAAAAACGACGGAAATGTGTCGGCAATAGGCCGTCAACCATTTGTTCGTCGAGTTTTGTGCCAAGTGTTACCGTTGTAAGACTTTGCGTTTCCCCGCGTGTAAATAATGCGGAGCCATGTGCACGAGGTAATAATCCTGTCTCAACGGTTATAGGTCGTATTTGTGTTGTATTACGACCATCCAAACGTTTGTTTTCTTCCAAAATCATTCTGCGCATTTCCGCTTTTTCTATCTTGGAAACAATTTTGCTGATTTTTGCCTTACGAGCAGCTAACTCGGCTTCATCTTCCAAAGGTAATTGCTCATTCACGGCATTGATTGCTTCTTCTTCTACTTGCACTCTGAAAGCGGAACGTTCTTCTTTGCCCGATTCATTACGGATTTGTGCGCGCATTTTTTCGGCAATGGTATTTTTTACCATTGTTATCAATTCTTCATTTACTTCAGCCGGAACAATAGCGATTTTCTCTTTATTCGAAAGCGCGTGCAATTCGCGTTGAAGATTATTGATATTGCGAATGTTCTCATGGGCAAATTCAAGTGCCGCCAAAAAATCCTCTTCGGAGATTTCTTTGGAACTTCCTTCAACCATATTGATTGCATTATCCGTACCTGCTACCGTCATTTCCAAATCGGAAAGCTCCAATTGCGCATATGTCGGATTGCAGATAAACTCACCTTCAACACGAGCAACCGTTACTTCGGAATAAGGACCGTTAAAAGGAATATCGGAAATGAATAAAGCAGCAGAAGCAGCAGTAGCTGCCAAGGTATCCGGTTCATGATTATCATCGAATGAATAAACCGTTGCAACAATTTGAGTTTCGTGTCGCCACTCTTTGGGGAAAAGAGGGCGTGCAGGTCTGTCAATTAGACGTGCACTTAAAATCTCCTTTTCCGAAGGACGACCTTCGCGCTTAAAGAAACTTCCGGGAATTTTTCCCGCAGAACCTAATTTTTCGCGATACTCCACCGTTAAAGGAAGAAAATCAAGTTCTTTCGGCTTTGGCGCACAAGTCGCCGTTACCAATACCATTGTATCGGCATAACGCACCATAACGGATGCGTTCGCTTGTTTGGCAAATCTCCCTGTTTCAAAGGAAAACTCTTTGCCATTGAGTTGCATTTTTACTGTATGCATAAATATTAAATAAGTTAATGCATACTATAGCGGCTCAATCAATGGGAAATCGCGAAGTTCTGAGCGGAGAGAAAATTCGACGGTGCGAGTCTTCTCTTCACTCAGAGTAACGATATTTCCTGAACTATCGCTTGAGTACCGAACTATGTATGCGAGAGTAAAAATGACAACGGCACAGAAATCTGTGCCGTTGTCTTAATTTGAATTATTTACGTATGTTAAGTGCGGCGATAACGTCGCGATAACGTTTAATATTCGTATGCGTAAGATAATCAAGCAATTTGCGACGTTTACTTACCATTTTGATAAGCCCGCGACGATTGTGATGATCTTTCGGATTTTGTTCAATATGTTTCGATAAATCGATAATATGCTCCGTTAAAAGGGCAATCTGTACCTCAGGCAAGCCCGTGTTTGATGAAGAGCCACCAAACTTGGTAACGATTTCCGACTTACGCTCTTGTGTAAGCATTAAATTTCTCCGATTGTCTAATTGATTTCTAAAATTTAGCTTGCAAATTTACATAAAAAAATAAGAATAACAATAGAATATACAGAAGAACCACGCTCTTTGATGAATCCATCGCTTAGTACCGATGTGAAAAACATCTTATTCACTTTTCAAGGCAATGATACAGTACTCAGTGCCCCCTGCCCATAATGGTGAGAATGAACATGTATATTTTCTTGTATCAAGAAAAATCGTATGACGTAAAAAACCGAGAGCAAATGCCTTTTGTAATAACTCGGGCGTACAATCGGAGTTTGTATCGAATTCACCGATTATCTCGAAGAAATTTTTGCCTACAATGTCTGCGTTTTGTGATAACAAAGCTATTGAACGTATGTTTTCCTCCAGAATCGTACCTTGTTTATCTATTGCCAAAAGTGCTTCCGAAGCATTATCAGTAACCGATCGTAAGATATCACAACGAATATCCGAACGTTCTTTTGCTTTTTGTGCTTCAATGGCTTTAAGTCTTTGTTGTTGATAATCAATCGTCAAGTCCGCCATTCTTAAAGTCGTATCATCCATCGTGTATTTGAAAGCACGGTAACGGGCATGCCTCTGCGTTATCTCCATTCCAAAGCAGTGAAAAGAATCGGCATCTTGTGTAGGAAGTATCGTAATATCAAAAAAACGAAAAGAGTTATCCTCCTTGATATAGAAGATAGCCGTTGTCGATACACCCGTTTCTTTGACATAATGAAGAGGATTGGGCATTTCATTCCACTCCTTATCCCAATATATTTCATTCATATGTGAAAAAGGCAACTGGCTTTCGCGAAAACGATAAGGACTTATATACTCGCCCTCAATGATAAAGTCAATAAAAAAATGCTCTTTGCCAAAATTCGGTTCCGGCAACATCGGTTTATAAAGTGACTTGCTGTGATTAGGAAGCAATACTCTTACCAATGATGTGTACAGAATATCAGCTTCTTGTATTGCGGGACGAGGGTGTAAAATTGCATTCGCATGCTGCACTAAACGAACCAATACGGAACGGTTCGGCAGTGCGATTCCATTCTCCCATTTATTTACAGTCGGTAAAGCCAACTCCATCAGTTGAGCGAAATCTGCTTGCGAAAGAGGTAATGAAGTAATCCGAAACCCGAAAAGAGAACGTAATAACGATATATTATGGGAAAACAGGATACGTACCTGTTCTTCTATACCATTTGTATCGAGTTTTCGATTACCGGAACGTATTGCCGCCTTATGATAAGGAAGCAATTCATCCTCTACAGTTTGTAATAGTTTTTCTTTTTCAGACATAACACTACAAAAATTACCTTTTTTAACGAATACTCAATAAGTACAACTACTGATTTTTATTATCACTCATTCAAACGCAATATTTTTTATCGAATAAAGAAAGTAACCATAATTCTTCGTTTTACCGATTGCTGAATTGAAAACCGTTATTTTCGCAAGTCCACGTTGCAACGTATCTTTGCAGTAATCAATCAATTGCATTTTTTTCATAAACATTTCGGTTTATAATGGTCGTTATACTCTTTGGAGCACCCGGTGTAGGTAAAGGAACACAAGCAGCTCTACTTGCCGAAAGGAAGAACATTAAACATTTATCAACAGGCGAGGCTTTTCGCACAGCTATTCGTGAAGGAACCGCTCTCGGTAAAACGGCGCAGGAATATGTAGAGAGCGGTCGGCTTGTACCCGATGAAATAGTAACAGGCATAGTTGCCGAAACCATAGCTAAACCGGAATATGATGCCGGTTATATTTTAGACGGATACCCACGTACCAATTCTCAAGCAAATGCGCTCATGGAAATTTTATCAAGCCAGGATAAGGATGTAACGGTGGTCGTCAATATCACGGTTGCTAATGATGAAATCATCAATAGGATGTTACTTCGAGGCAGAAAAGACGATACTCGTGAAGTTATTGCCGATCGTTTGAATATATATGATAATGAAACGGCTCCTTTATTGGATTTCTTCGGAAAACGCGGCAAATTGATAACGATTGACGGCAATGCGGATGTTGAAGAGGTATATGTACGAGTGGAACAAGCAGTATTCAACTCATAAATATTGGTACATAAAAAAATGTCATTCCGATTATCTTTTGGAATGACATTTTTTTTTGTCTGAACATTAAGAACACTATTATTACTATTCGTAGCGCAATGCCTCAATAGGATCGAGTTTGGAAGCTTTCCATGCCGGATAGCCTCCAAAAAAGACACCAAGAAATGTACAAACGCCAACGCTAATATAGACCCATATCATTGGGACAGCCACAACCGTACCCAATGCAGCCGAAAGCATTACGCCACCTAAAATTCCGAGAACAATACCTACGCTTCCACCTAATTGACACAAGGTAATAGCTTCAATAATAAACTGTTGTAAAATCCATCTTCGTTTAGCTCCTAAAGCCATTCTGACACCGATCTCTCTTGTTCGCTCTTTTACTGTAACAAGCATGATATTCATAATGCCCACACCCGCCACTATAAGAGCAACCGCACCTGCTCCTATTCCGAAAAAACTGACATATTTAGTAAAGTTCTCAAATTGTTCCGTTAATGTATTATTGGTATAATAAGCAAATGAACTTTCCATCCAGGGTTGGTCGCCTCTAATACCTCTCATTATACCTAATGCATCACCCATTACTTCGTCTATATCTTCTTCAGGCCTTGCTTTTACGGAAATAGCAACGGAAACATCCCATTCATCGGCTATATATTTCATAAAAACCGTAATCGGAATGATAACTTTACTATCCAAACTTTGTCCCAGCATGGAGCCACGTCTTTTAATTGTTCCGATAACCGTAAAATTTTGTTTCTTAATCGTAAGGGTTTTACCCAAGGGTGAGCCGACCGGAAATAACTTTTTTACAATATCATCTCCGATAACGACAACGCGCCTATTCATCGAAACATCTTCTGAATTAAGCGGTCTTCCCAATTCCATATTAATATTGGTGGTAATAAAATAAGCATCATCTCCGCCGGCTACAGATACATTCTGATCGGTATGTAAAGTTCCCGATTTTAATTTTAATCCTCCGGTCGTATTTTCTATTCCGACAGCTTCAGCATTAGCAATCATTTTCTGTTGAAATAATTTTGCCTGTTGAAAATTAATATCTTTACGCCCCCTTAATTTTCTCCACATATCGTCCGACATCATCGGTGGAAATTTTTCAATAACAAAAACGCCTTCGCCCATTTCAGCCATTTGTTTTGTTACTGTTTCATTTAATGAGGTAACAGCCGTACCGGAGCCAATGATTGCAAATATTCCGATAGCTATACTTAGCAATGTAAGCGATGAACGTAATTTATGCGATTTAACCGCATCGAGTGCTAATACTATGCTTTCAAGAATATTCATAATTATTCGTACCGTAATGCTTCAACCGGATCAAGTCTTGATGCCCTATATGCAGGGATTAATCCCGCAAGTATTCCGACAAAGATTGATACGAGTGATGCTATTAATAATAAATGTGGAGGTACATACGGTGTAAGGAAATCAACATCAGGGAAAACTGTGGTTATTGTAAGAATCACTATTGCACATGCGATAAATCCCATAAGAGCACCACAAAAACAAAGCGTACTCGATTCCACAAGGAATTGCCACATTATAGAACTATTTTTTGCACCGAGTGCCTTACGTATTCCGATTTCTTTTGTTCGTTCCGTTACGGAAACAAACATTATATTCATAATTCCGATAATTCCGACAAAAAAGGAAAGTCCCGTCAAACCGATTCCTATTCCCCATACATATATACGAATCATGCCCATTTCATCGCGGAACATTTGAGATTCATTTATCGTAAAATCGTCTTTTTCACCGGGTTGAACATTACGTACCTGCCTTGTAATTGCTCTTGTTTCTTCGCGTACTTCATCAAGCATATCTTGCGAACCCGCTTTTACGGCAATCTGTACTCCTCGTCTTGCCGTACCGAAGCGACTGTC
>JALHLL010000180.1 GCA_022844575.1 bacterium | reverse complement strand
CGAAATATATTCTTGTATGCGACTTTGAGCATTTCCGTTTATATGACCTTGAAGAAAATAATACGATAGAGTTTGTACTACATGACCTTGTACACAATGTACAGCACTTTGCCTATTTGGTCGGGTATCAGAAAAGGGTATATAAGGAACAAGACCCCGCGAATATAAAAGCGGCAGAGTTAATGGGTAAACTTCATGACCGTCTGGAAGAAATCGGCTATACAGGTCATCCTTTGGAAGTGTATTTAGTACGTTTACTTTTTTGCTTATTTGCCGAAGACACCACCATTTTCAGTAAACAACAATTTCAGGATTATATAGAACAAAGGACAAATGAAGACGGCAGCGACCTTGCGGCACGATTGCAGGAACTTTTTCAGGTACTTAATACACCGAACGATAAACGATTTAAGAATTTGGATGAACAACTTGCCGATTTTCCGTATGTGAATGGCAAATTATTTGAGGAAAATTTACCGACAGCAAATTTTGACAGCAAAATGCGTACATCTTTGCTTAATTGTTGTTATTTGGATTGGAGCAAAATATCGCCCGCTATTTTCGGCTCAATGTTTCAGAGTGTGATGAATCCGCAAGAAAGGCGTAATCTGGGAGCGCATTATACAAGCGAAAAGAATATATTAAAACTTATCACACCATTGTTTTTGGATGAATTGCGCCAAGAGTTTAACGAGATTGTACAAGGTGCATCGAAAGGGGCGGCGCGAACAAAAAAACTGACGGAATTTCATAAAAAAATACGTTCACTTACCTTTCTTGACCCTGCCTGCGGTTGTGGTAATTTTCTTGTTATTACTTATAGGGAATTACGTTTACTTGAATTGGATATATTAAGAGTATTACATACATCAGGACAAGGTGTATTGGATGTTAAAGATATTATTTGGGTGGATGTTGACCAATTTTACGGAATAGAATATGAGGAGTTTCCGGCACGAATAGCGGAAGTTGCCATGTGGTTAATAGACCACCAAATGAATATGATGGTAAGCAATGAATTCGGACAATATTATGTACGATTACCCTTGAAAAAAGCCGCGACTATTGTTCATGGAGATGCTTTGGAAATAGAATGGCAAACCTTGTTAAACCCAATGAATACAATAGATGTGATTGCCGACCATGCAAATATTTATGTAGCTAATGAGCCGACGCTACAATATGGAGAGGTAAATGTACAAGTAAATTCCTATTCAGTACACAAAGGCAAACCCAAACAATCAAATGAAATAAAATTTAACTATATATTCGGTAATCCCCCTTTTATTGGTTCTAATATTATGAACCAGAACCAACGTGACGCAATTATCAGACAGTTAAATAATATTCAAGGAAGCGGAGTCTTGGATTATGTCACAGGTTGGTATATAAAGGCGGCAAAATATATACAGGATACAAGGATTAAAGTGGCATTTGTTTCGACTAATTCCATAGTTCAGGGTGAACAAACAAGTATTCTTTGGGGACAAATGCTAAATAAATACAAACTAAAAATACATTTTGCCCACCGAACTTTTAAATGGAGTAATGAGGCTAAAGGCAATGCAGCCGTTTATTGTGTGATAATTGCCTTTGCGAACTTTGACACAGCAAACAAAAGTATTTTCGAATATGAAGACATTAAAGGAGAAGCTCACGAAATCAAGGTCAAAAATATCAACCCTTATCTAATTGATGCAAAGGATTTTTTAATTAATAAAAAATCAAACCCTATTTGTAATGTTCCTCAAGTATTTAAAGGAAATCAGCCAACTGATGGCGGGTTCTTAATTTTATCAGAAGAAGAGAAAAATGAATATTTGATAAAAGAACCTAAAGGGGGAAAATTTATTAAAAATTTAGTAAGTGGACGCGAATTTATCAATGGTATAAATAGATATTGTTTTTGGATAGTAGATGATTTCAAAGAGATAAGAGAACTTCCGGTTTTACACGAGAGAATTAAAAATTGTAAGGAGAATAGGTTGAAGAGTCCGTTTGCTGATACGCGGAAGCTTGCTGAAAGGCCATATCAGTTCAGGGATTTAAGAAATCCTAATACATTTATTGTAATTCCGGCAACAACGTCGGAAAATAGAAAGTATATTCCTTTTGCCTTTTTAAGCAAAGATTTTATTCCAAGCAATAGTGTTTATATTGTTTCGGATGCGAGTTTGTTCCACTTTGGAGTCTTAATGTCATCCATGCACATGGCTTGGGTAAGAACAACTTGTGGTCGTTTGAAAAGTGATTTTCGTTACTCCAAAGATATAGTTTATAATAATTATCCTTGGCCTGAAAATCCATTGGAAAAGCAAATAAAAGTAATTGAGGAAAAAGCGCAAAAAGTTTTAGATGCACGGGCATTATTCCCTAACAGTTCTCTTGCCGATTTGTATGACCCACTCACCATGCCGCCGGCATTGGTAAAGGCACATAATGAATTGGATAAAGCGGTGGACTTGGCATACAGAGCGCAACCATTCACCAGCGAAGCAAACAGAATGGAGTTTCTATTTGAGCTATACGAAAAATATACGGCAAACTTGTTTACTAAAGAAAAACCGACTAAAAGGAAAACGAAGAGTAAGGTTTAAAAAGGAATATTCAAATGAGATTTATCGGATAAAAAACATTCGATACCGTTTTGCAATCAGATAATATTACATGGTACAATATATACAAACACAAATCCTTCCGAAGAAGGATTTGTGTGCATTTAATTTGTCTTTTCCAATTTCAAGAACCCATTATTTTGCAATAGTGAATTTTCGCACTACGCTACCATCAGGCGTTATTATTTTACATAAATACACACCGGAATTCAAATCGTCAGTATCTATGTGTACTGTATGTTTTCCAGAAGTTGAAAATCCATTCATCAATGTTTTCACACTTATACCCTCAGCCGAGAATATTTCAATATGTACAGAACATTCGGACTTAACAAAATAATCAACAGATAAATTATTCGTTGTAGAAGAAGGATTAGGATAGGGTGTGGAAAGTGATACATTCTCCGAAATTAAAGAAATATCATAAACATCTTGCACAGACGTACTTGGCGAAATAGGAACGAATGCAGCATATATATTCAAGTTACCATCGTTATCTCTTGCATCACACCAAATAGGTATAGCAAAGTCCTTAGTGGATAATGTCTGATTATATTCTCCTATACCGAATCCATTATTACCTTGCCCTACCGTCGAAAAGTCAGTTGCAGCACCGGATACGGCAAAGTTTTTAATAAAAGATTCTCCGCCATCAAAAGAATATGACATAAAGTATTCAGTCAATTCATTTTTAACATCATTACGTCTGTCATACCAGGTGATAATAACAACACCATTTTCATTAACGGAGAGTGAAGGGTAGAACTGATCGCTTGTAAGATTCTCCGTATTGTCATTTACCGGTCTTGGTGTCATCCATGTTTTTCCATTATCATCAGAATATGTCAAGAAAACATCCAGTCCTCTTTTATTATTTTCATTTGTTCCAAGGGCAGACCACACCGCATACATTCTACCCCGATACTTTGTAGAAGATTTATCAATAGAAAATTGCGGACATGGCATTATTCTATTTACCAAGATACCCGTTGTCGTTACGCTATCATATCCAGTAGAAAATCTCGGATGAATAACAGGAGAAATCATATTCTCACTATCAAATGATTTGCCGCCGTCAGTCGAACGCAAATGGTAAAATGACATATCATCAGCCGTCATACCTTTTCGAGAACCGAAAAAAAGCACATTAACGCTACCATCGGGGGCAACATCAACATTGGCAAATTGATTAAATGCGAATGATGTTTTCGGGCGCAACGTTGTATCGGTAAACTCTTTAGAGTTAGCTGATTTTGTACGCAGTCCAATTCTACCATCTTCTCCATCAGCGTGAAGCATCGCGCAGTACAAATTACCCTTAAATTGTGATTCCGTATTATCCACTACAAGCCACTGCTTATCGAAAAATACTTCCGCATTTTGGCCCTGTATCACCGATCCACCAATTTTATCGTTTTCTTCTCTTTGCCAAGTTTCACCCCCATCTGTAGAATAAGCCCAATACATATCGGCATACTGTTTGCTGAAGTCAGAAATAGAAATGTAAACATTGATCCACGAAAAATACAATTTGCCGGTTGCATCAAATGCAAATACAGGATCGCCGCCCCCAACAACAAAAGAAGATGATTCCTTCGGTCCCAATTTCACAGTGGATTGTTTCCAACTTTTCCCAAAATCCTTTGTGTAGTATATAGGTACGGTTAACCCGCCGGTTTGTCCGATAGGTGAAACAACGATATTACTTGGATCCGTCGGATTGATAGCTGCATGTATTTCCGATTCAATTTCCGCTCCCGTGCTTACACCTACTTCATTTGTAGAACTTAGAATAGAATTACAGTTACTTTTACCGTTTATGTCATCTGGTTTGCTACCCCATTTTTTAACCATTTGTTGCCATAACGAGCCGTTACGCTGAAGATTAGGCAAATCTTCCGGCGATATACGTAACTTTTCACGTATAAAATTCTCATAAAGTTTTCCGGCTACGTTCTTATCGGATTTTACATTAGTATGTTCTTGAGCTATTGTCAATTGGGGTGTAATAATACAGTATTCCAAAATCAACAAAAAACACAGAAACGGAACAAATACCTTTTTTTTCACTTAACAACTCCTTCTGTAAATGATGAATGTTATATGTAATAACAAGCTGCCGTAGTTTTCGTTGCATTCACATGTTGAAACCCTATCTTTAAAAACCGCTCCACGCTTTTTCCTGACTATCGGAAGTTGAGTATTTTTATTTCAGCTTTGAATTGTTTGAAATTTGTTATCGTTTATCTATTTTTAATACAAATTCAATTGAGAAACATTGTTCAATAGATCAAATAAATTTTTCAACAAGAAAAGATTTTGCAATAAAATCATTAAAACCTAATGACAACATTTCTTTTTTTGCATATCTGTAGGTATGGGTTGCCAGTTTTACAACAGATATATCTTTACTATTTTTATTAAGATCAATTTTACCGCTACTTAGTGATTCCGATTGACTAAAAGGTTCAAAGATTATTGAAAGTTGTTCAGTCGGAATTCCTACCGGTATCATCTACAATAAACAAGATTTCGGAAGCCCAAAAAGTCAAAGCAAAAATAGAAGTTTCTTAGTTTTATGGAGAGTTAAAACGTTGTTCTTGTATAAGTCTTGTTCATACTGTTTTCGTTTCGTAAGTTAGACGGAGAAACCTCTTTCAGTGGAATCGAAGCATGAGGTATAAGATAATTTTGGATGAAAGTGATGCCGAAAGGACGGTAATCACAATGCCCGCTTTTTATGATTGTACTTTTTTTTCGGGGAATGAAAACGAAACAAATGAGCGTATTCGTCTTGCAATAAGTTTCTATACGCAACTTATTACAAAAAACCAACGTTATCGGTTTACTTTATGGCTACTATCAGAAAATCCATCGAAACCGAAGCTACGGCTGAGGAGATGAAATCGTATATCAATCTTAAATTACTCTCCCGTAATGAATTACAAGCATTGTTCGATTCCGCTTTTTGGCATGGCGATACTTTGCATATCTCCTCAAAATTGGGGAAAGGTACAATAGCTCTTTCCGATAATAAGGCGGATATTGTTATTGAGCTTTCATTATTCGGTGGCGTTGCCAAAAAAACACTCGAAAATATTTTTGAAAGCGAACTCAAAAAACTACCCTCCGGCAAGGTGAAATGAGTCAAGCGGAAACTATGTGCTTATACAATGTATTAAGCGGTGTACGGGTAATTGAGTTGGCAAGTGTTTTGGCGGGACCTTCCGTCGGTATGTTTTGTGCCGAACTCGGAGCCGATGTTATTAAGATTGAAAACCCGAAAACAGACGGCGATATGACACGTTCATGGAAAATGTCGAATGAAGCCGACACCGATATTTCCGCTTATTTTTCATCGGTAAATTGGGGAAAACGCTCCATTACGCTTGATTTATCGAAAGAAGAAGACCAAATTATCTGTCATACATTATGCGAAAAAGCGGATATTGTTATAGTAAGTTATAAATCGGGTGATGCAGAAAAATACGGTGTTGATTATAAGACATTAAGTAAAAAAAAACCTGCACTTATTTATGCCGCCGTTACAGGTTTTGGCGAGCATGACACACGCGTGGCATTTGATGCAGTATTGCAGGCAATGACCGGTTTTATGAGCATGAACGGCTTACCCGAAACACCGCCTATAAAAATGCCTGTTGCCTTAATAGATGTTCTTGCGGGTCATCATATAAAAGAAGCACTTTTATTGGCTTTATTAAAAAGGGAAAAAACAGGCAGGGGTAGCGCATTTTCCGTATCATTATACGGAGCGGGTATTACATCGCTTGTTAATCAGGCAGCCAATTATTTGATAGCGGGTAAAATTCCTCAACGTATCGGCTCGGAACATCCGAATATTGTGCCATATGGACATGTGTTTTTGACAAAAGATAAAAAGTATATATTACTTGCTATCGGCACCGATAAACAATTTTTGCATTTATGCTCTATTTTACATATAGCTGAAGTAGCAACGGATGAACGCTTTTCCACCAATACCGCTCGTGTTGAAAACAGAATATTAGTGAATAGCATTATTCAGGAAAAAATAGAAATGTCGGACGGCGATATTCTGGAAAATAAATGTGTACAAATGGAAATACCGTGCGCTATTGTTCGTTCGGTTGCGGAAGCACTCGATTCGCCGTATGCCGAACAATTTTTGTTTGAGGATGACGGTTTACGTGGTGTACGTTCTTCCGCTTTTGAAGAATATAATAATTCGACAAAACCCTCATTAAAAAGACCTCCGCATTTGGGAGAGCATAATTGGGAAATAAAAGGTTAAAGGTACATATCAAAATAAACTTTAACTATTCGGTCAAATTATTACCTCTCCAATTCCTTTTTCAAATATTTACCCGTAATACTTTCTTTTACTTTGCAAATGTTTTCGGGTGTGCCTTGTGCAACAATTTTTCCTCCGCCTGCTCCGCCTGTGGGCCCAATATCTATAATCCAATCCGCCACTTTAATAACATCCAAGTTATGCTCAATCACCACAACCGTATTACCTTTTTCTACCAAATCGGAGAGGATTTTTAATAGAAGTCTTATATCTTCAAAATGTAAACCTGTGGTCGGTTCATCAAGCAAATACA
>JALHLL010000179.1 GCA_022844575.1 bacterium | reverse complement strand
CGACAAAAGCCGTATGGATACGGATAATATTACTTTGCTTCTCTTCAATCACATTATCAATTTCGGCCGCAAGTTGCGATTCCGTTACGGATGTTGTCGCCGATATAATTATGACGCCCTCCGATGATGTTTCATTAGGTAAGCAAATTGATCAGGAGATCCGTAGTAACCCGAGCGAATATCCTCTACTCAATAGCAGTTCCGCAAATAGTTATGTACAGAGCATGGTGAATGAGTTGATTAAGGCACCGGAAATTGAGTATCGTAATGTATTTGCTTACAAAGTAGAAGTTATTCGTGATGATAAAACCATTAATGCGTTTTGTACACCGGGCGGCTATATTTATGTATATACCGGCTTGATGAAAATGTTGGATAATGAAGCAAGTTTGGCAGGAGTTATCGGTCATGAAATTGCCCATGCCGAGCGCAGACACTCATCAAAAAGGATGGTAAATGCTTATGGCGTTTCATTATTGCTTTCAATGGCATTGGGCAATAACCCGAGCCAGTTAGAAGCACTTGCAGGTAATCTTTTCGGCAACCTTGCACTTCTTAAAAATTCTCGTGATGATGAAACGGAGTCTGACGAGTTTTCATTCAAATATTTGCGCTCCACAAACCGTTGGTATCCGGGCGGTGTTAAGTTTTTCTTTGAAAAAATTCAGGGACAATCATCAAATTCCGGTTTTGAGCGTTTGTTCTCAACACACCCTTTACCTGCCGATAGGGTAGAGGCGGTAAACAAAATGATAACGGATGCAAACTTACCTACTCCGTCAGAGGCAACTCTAAAGGGTATTCCTTATAAAGATTTTATCAAAACGTTACCATAAACCGACGTTTTCTTGACGAAAAGGGTCATTTGATAATCTTTATGCTTATTACGTGAAAACTTTCCCTTATTTTTGCTAAGTTATGTCACAAAGCGGGGAATCATGAGTACATATATTGTTAATCCGGTTGTCGTTCGTATGAAGGAATCGGCAAAAGGTAGTATCTATCAGTCTATCGTTGCAATGGGTTTACGCTCACGTCAAATCAACGATAATATCAAAACACAACTTTCGGCACGTTTGGAAAATGTAGAGACAGATCAGGATGAATCGGAAGGTCCTAATTTTGATAAAATGGCAATTAGTCGCGAATTTGACCAACTTGCAAAACCGACATTCTTAGCAATGAAAGAAATACATGATGGTCTTCTTTCGTTCAGAATACCGGAAAAGACGGATAAAGTATAAATTGACTAAGTTTTACTGAAGCCATTGGGGAGATTTTCCCGATGGCTTTTTTTATTTGTGGGGTAGTACATGAATTTATCACTAAAAGGCAAAAGAATTCTCTTAGGCATTACGGGTAGTATTGCTGCGTATAAAGCCCCTTTCCTTGTACGTGAGTTCATAAAACAAGGTGCTGAGGTTCGCGTGATTATGACTGAATCGGCATCGAAATTTGTTACGGAACTTACCTTACAAAATGTAAGTAAAAATGATGTGGTTACGGATATGTTTGATAAAACCTTACAGGAGAATGGCTCCTGGCATATCCATTTGGCACATTGGTGCGATTGTTTTGTAATTGCCCCTTGCAGTGCAAACTCATTGGCGAAAATTGCACATGGTTTTGCCGATAATGCTCTTATGGCATTAGTTCTTGCTCTACCGAAGGAAAAACCGCTTTATATTTTTCCGGCGATGGATACGGATATGTGGTTACATAAAGTGACTCAAAAAAATTGTAACACTATTGTAATGCATGGCGGTGCAATCTTCCCACCTGATTCCGGCGAGCTTGCTTCAGGAATGGTAGGTGAAGGCAGGTTGCCCGAACCAAGCGATATAGTGTCGAAAATTACTGATGACTTATTGAGTAGAAAGAGTCTTAAAAGCTTTCTTAAAGGGAAAAAGGTACTCATAACTGCAGGCCCCACCTATGAACGACTTGATGCCGTACGTTTTATCGGCAATTTTTCATCAGGTAAAATGGGATTTGCTCTTGCAGAAGAGGCACTTAATTCAGGTGCTGAGGTTACATTAATTACGGGTCCCGTTCATATCGATACTATTATTGGGGTTCATCGTATTGATGTTCAAAGTGCCGAAGAAATGTTTGAACAAGTTTGTAATAATTTCTCTCATTATGATTTAGCTATATTTTCAGCTGCCGTTGCCGATTATACGCCAAAAAATCCATTGGAAGAAAAAATGAAAAAGGAAAATACCGGCGAAGAACTCACAATTACCTTGAAAAAAAATCCCGATATTTTAGCATGGGCAGGCAAAACAAAAAGTGAACATCAAAGAATAATCGGCTTTGCACTCGAAACCGATAATGAAATAGAAGAGGGCAAGGCAAAAATGAAAAGAAAAAATTGCGATATGATAATTATTAACAAAGCGAATGCACCGAATAGCGGTTTCGGTGGTGATATTAATACAATTACAATAATGGCTAAAGATGGCGAATACAAACATTATCAGCCACTTACCAAAAAAGAATGCGCAAAAGAAATTATTACTAAAGCGATACAACTATTCTGATGTCATCTCCTTATTATAAGAATTTTACTGAAAAAGTAATTGAGTTGAATAATCGCTTGAGAAAAAAAAATATATGTATCGGAATTGATGATGATGCTATTCATGAATACTCAGCACGATGTTCGGTTTTTGATAATGATAGCAAATGCGGAACGATGCTATTATATTATAGTCCGACCAAGAATAGTTTCAAGGCGGATGTACGCAAGATAACTATACAAGAAATTCGGGAGAAGGTAGAAAATCTATTTGAAGCTGGGAAAGTAGAAACAAAAAAAGATGTGCATAAACCTTCTGAAGTTTCGAAGGGATTATATGCCTATGTTGACGGTTCGTATATACATAAAAAAATAGGTTTCGGTGCCGTAATACTTTCGAATGGAGAAATAATTACCGAGTTTTCAGGACAAGTAACCGATCCGACGTATCAGCATGCAAGGCAGGTTTCCGGTGAGTTAATGGCTGTAGGGAAAGTAGTGCAGTGGTGTATTGCCAACAATATTAAAGAAATAGCAATTTATTATGATTATGAAGGGATTGAACATTGGGTAACTGGTAAGTGGAAGGCAAAACAAATATTAACACAACGCTATAGCGATTATGTTCGCAAGTCACAAGTTAAAATTCACTGGAAAAAAGTTGCGGCACATACCGGTGTTTATTGGAATGAATATGTTGATGTTCTTGCTAAAAATGGGGCACAATAAATTGTGTAAGAAGAATTTTGTAATAAACGGAATTTACGATAAACGTTTTTTATATGTTTCCGGTATGAAAAAAATCGTTAAGAATGAAAGTCCTGAACATACCATAAGATAAAAAGCCGGCATAAGATGATTGCCCGTCGCTTTCATAAGAAGTTCGGAAAGAAAAGGCGCACTTCCACCAAAAAGAGCTATTGCAAGATTGTAGCCGAGAGATACAGCTGTGAACCGAATTCGTGCCGGAAATATCTCCACTAATGTAGTGGCGACTGTACCTAATAATGCCGCTTCAAAAAAAGCAAAGATGATTATTACTGTAATCATATCGGTTAATAAACCGCTTTGCAAATAGAGAAACAAGGGGATAGAAAAAAGAAAAATACCACCGGTTCCAAAAAACATTACCTTTTTTCTTCCGATTTTATCTGAGACTATACCTGCAACGGGGATAAGCGCAACGAGAATAACCATACCTATAGTATTTCCGGTAAGTGCGTCATTAAGCGGCATACCGATTTTTTTATTCATATACATATATATATGCATGAAAGCAATATAAAAGGTAGATGTAAGTGCCGCAGTAATTCCTATTGATTTAAGAAGCGAAGCTTTAAAGACAGTTAATGCTTCACGCAATGGGTTATTGGTTATTTTACCTTCTATCTTAAGATTCTTGAACATCTCAGATTCATCAAGACCGCGTCGCATATAGCCACCAATAGCTGCTATGAAGATACCCCCAAGAAAGGGTAAACGCCAGCCCCAACTGAATACTTCACTTTCTGGAAGAATTTTTGTCATAACTGTGCCAACAGTCGAGCCGAGGAGAATACCACCAATACCTGCAAATGTCGCCCATGAACCGAATAAGCCGCGTTTTGATTGAGGAGCATGTTCGGTGAGATACGATACTGAACCCGTATATTCACCCCCTAATGATAAGCCCTGAAGTAAACGCATAATGGTTAACAAAGCCGGAGCCCATAATCCGATTTGTATATATGTAGGTAATAAGCCCATAGAGACAGTGGGAATTGCCATGAGTACTATGGATAGAATCAGAGCATTCTTTCTTCCGTGCTTATCGCCAAAGTGCCCGAAAAGTATCCCACCGACAGGTCGCATGATAAAACCGGCAGCAAATACACCGAGCGTTGCCAGAGTTGCCGCTATCTGATTACCTTTGGGAAAGAACTCAGCAGCAATAATTGGGGCTACAAATGCGTAAATACCAAAATCGTACCATTCGAGTATATTGCCGATCATTCCGGCAATAAGGGCGCGTTTGGCTTGAGGACTAATTGTATGATTATCGGTATGAAGTTGTTGCATAATAAAAATAAAAAAGCCCCTAAAAGGGGCTTTTACGTCGTGTCGGGGCGGTGGGATTCGAACTCACGACCCCCTGCTCCCAAAGCAGGTGCGCTAACCGGACTGCGCTACGCCCCGTCACAGAATACAAAGTTCGGTATTTTTTTTGAAATAGCATTTTATTGAGGTGGTTTTTGTTGAAAATATTTTTTTTGTTCAGCTTTCTGATTTCCGTAAGTTCAAATAGTATTGTGTTTGCACAAAATGGGCAAGATTTGAGAAGTGTACGTGAGAAAGCCGATTCAGAGATGAGTAAGGGCAATTTTGCGGAAGCGGTGCAGTTATACGAACGGTGGTTGGAGGTAATGCCGCGAGATGCGGAATGCGCCGTGTTAATAGCTAAATGCCGTTTCAAACTGAATGAAAGGGAAATGGGCTTTTCTGCTTTGGAGCATGGAGTCAAGTTGGGATATGCGCGAGCGGACTTAGTAAACGCTGATTCTGTTTTTGCAAAATTGAATGGGCAAAAACGATACGATGTTGCACTTACATCAATGAAAAGGAATGCTGCAGAGAACGAAGTCTCTCCATTCAGATATGTTCCACAGACAAGAATGGGCAGATACCGTATTTTTTATCCGAACAACTACTCTCTTGATAAACGTTATAATTTGATTGTGATGCTTCACGGAAACGCGAATGACCCTTCGCTTATGTTGAAGTTAGCTCAGCAGATGAAAATAGAGAATGCCATTATTATTTCACCTGAAGCTCCGTATTTGAAGTTCCGTGAATCCGCTTATTCTCTGACTGAGAAGTTCTCAGCGGCAGGGGAAGATAGAAATTTTCCTGATACATTAAGGGATGAAGTTATTGATCTTTCGGCACAATGGTATGATAGCATTATTGATGATGCTTTTTCATTTCTTCCTCTGAAAAAAGCATTACCTCTTCTAATTGGTTTTTCGCAAGGTGGGTTTTATGCTTCGGTTATGGGGACTCGCTATCCACATCGGTATAGTGGTATCGCAACTATATGTGCGAGTATGTATCCCGAAGGTAAAGTTGTGGAGAATATCAAGAATCTGTATAGATATGGAGTACCTGTACTTGTTCTTCACAGTACAAACGATCCGGTCGTTCCGTATCAGACCGGTGAACTTTTTGCCTCTGCCTTAAAAACTGAAAAGGTTGATTATGAGTTCTTTTCGTACTTGGGTGGGCATTGGTTGAACGATGAAGCACTTGCAAAATTGAAAGTATGGGTCTATAATCATCTGCAGAAGTAAGGTTATTAAGAGTCTATGGCACAAAAGATAGGTTGCACAAATTTCAAATGATATTCTAAAATCTTTTTGAAAGTCCTACCAAATAAGAAGTGATTCCGAGAGCTACCAATTTAGCGGTACGATTATCAATATCATATAAAGGGTTCATTTCTACAAAATCGACTAATCGGACTTTTTCATGAGTACCTGCTTTTTCTGTGGCGAGTAAAAACTCATCTGCTGTGAAGCCTATCGTTGCCGGTGCACTTACTCCCGGTGCAAAAGCAGAACAAATAGCATCAATATCAAATGAAATGTAGGTGGTATCCGTATTCTCGGAAGTGCGGTACAGAGCATTATCGAACGAAATCTCAAACCCCTCTCTACGTATATCCGTATAATTCATTATTCTTCCACCTATCCTCTTTACATAATCACAGTGCGATTCTGCGGCGGCAAAGGGCTGAATACCGAATTCTACAAAGGCAGAACCTTCGATGTTTACATCCTTTCTTTCAATGATTTGTCTGAACGGACTTCCGGAATGTCCGAGACGATTATCAATAAGGGGACGAACATCCGTATGAGCATCGAAATTGAGGATGCCGATGCTTTCAAAACTACATCCTAAAGCTGCTCCATTCGGATATCCTATCTCATGCCCTCCGCCGATTATAATGGGATAATACCCTTCATTAAGTAATCCTGAAACAACATTTTCTTGAATTGCCTGCGATTCTTCCAGTGTTAAATTGTCTGTTTGAATAGTGCCTGCATCGTAAAATCCTATCTTTTCAAAAAAATTTACCGTACCGCTATAGGGTGTAAGTTTGTACAGAACTTTCTTAATGGCTTCAGGAGCCAATGCAGCACCCGTTCTTCCTCCGTTTCGAGCAACACCTAAGTCTTGAGGTACGGAAAGGAGCACAGCATTTACTTCTTTTATACAAGTTTCAGAATCATTATGGGTAAAAAGATAATCTCCGATTCGCGGATCCGAAATGTCATTTTTCGACCGATATAAAGTCGGATTGTTTGGCAGAACATAGTTGCTAACAATTTCACGTATATTATTCATCATCTGTGTATTCACTATACACCTCGTCACACTTTGTTTGTTTAGAGCACAAAGTAAGAACAATTTCGTAAAAAAATATGATAAAGTACAAATTTTGTATTTCGATTTGTTCTTTACATGAAAATACTCGTATTTTCGCGTTCCGAATGTATTGTTCGGCGCAAGAGGAGAGATGGCCGAGTGGCTGAAGGCAACGGTTTGCTAAACCGTCGTAGGGTGTTTAGCTCTACCGAGGGTTCGAATCCCTCTCTCTCCGCACAAAAAAAAGCACTATGAAGTTCATAGTGCTTTTTTATGATGAAATGGATACGTTATTTACTTCATTGAGTGAAGAGCAACTCTATTGCCTTCCGAATCCATAAAGTGTGCAATGTACCCATTAGGACCGATGGATGTTTTAGGTAATACTACCTTGCCGCCGGCA
>JALHLL010000178.1 GCA_022844575.1 bacterium | reverse complement strand
AATTGACATAAGGGTTTATTGAACGGTGAGGCAGGACCTATAACTAACGATGCACGTTCATGCAACTCTTCATGGATAACATTACGCATAATTCCATGCCCATCGCCAACGATAAACTCAGCTTCGGGAACAACTCTTAAAACACCCTCAATAGCTGCATTTATATCATTAGTCAGAAGTCTGCGAGCCGCAGTATATGTTTTCCCCTCCGGCATTAACTGATCCTGATGAACAACACCTGTTGCTCCTTCCATATCGGCTGCTATAAATATGTGCATAAGAATTATAAAGTTAAATGTTTGTTGGCTACATAGAGTAAGCAATTTATGAAAACAATGAATGATAAACTAAAAGTCAAGAAGAATTCACATAAATTCAAAATCTTGTATAATGAACAGTTGATGAATGTTTATCGGAATAACTTATACTAATAACAATAAATAACAGAATTACTTGAAGTGAATAAGTATAAATATTGTAATAAAACTACTTGAGTGTGAAGGATAATTGGTGTGAAAAAGGTTGAAGCAGTGTCTGAATTATGTAATGTGTTTTTCTATGTCTCGAACTTGGTTTTGGGCTTGTACAACAATTTTGTGACGATTTGTAACAAAATTGGGGACATTGTGTCTATGCTGTAGTGATAGAGATAGTTTGTATGCCTGATTAAGCTATGTTTTTCGACAGTATATATTGAGGGGAAATGAATGCTACAGTGTGGTGAAAATATTCAGCAAATAAAATAATAACCGTTATTCAATTTACTTTTATTAAATGTATATAAAGGCAATGATTATTGTACTTAATACTCGACTTATGTCCGAATAAACTAACATATAGTTCGTAATTATCTTCTCTCCCACGCATAAGCAGACCTGCGGCTCCCGTCGCGGGTTTCTGTATTTGTTAAATTCAGTATAAGATTTTCGAATATTTAAGTTCGTATTGTACTATGGTTAAAGATTATTTTTTACGTACATATTATGTGTCAAATTCCTCAATTATGTCCTCTACATTGTAATCAATACAGTATATACACTTGTAATCAAATCAGTCATATATAATTATAAAGCACTTATCTTTGTACAATAATTGGAACATTGATGTGCAGAAAGAAGGTAAACAATATATTCAACTAATAGCTGTTTCCGCTATTCCGAACGGAAAAGCTATTTCCATACATGATGAGTCGGTGGGTGATGTAGCAATATTTCATCATAATGGAGAGTATTATGTAACATCGAATATATGTCCTCATCACCATGCTGCTGTTTTGGCTCAAGGTTTTGTTGAGGATGGTACGGTTACTTGCCCCTTACATGGATATGAATATGAATTACGTTCCGGTACATGTTTAACAGGCGGTGCCGATATAAAAACATTTACACCTCTTATATACGAGGGGTATCTTTACATTGAAGAAATAGAACAATCGCAACCCAAATGGATGATGAATTTCTAATATTATTGTTGAATTGCTTTTGTTATGGTAGCTTCAAGTTCATCATGAAACAAATTCTTTCCGACAATTTTTCCTTCTCTATCTAAAACCCATAAACTCGGTATGGACTCAATACCAAAAAGTGCTGCAGCTTTGTTATCCCAGAATTTACCATCAGCTACCTGCACCCAATCCATTCCATTATCTCGGATATATTCTTTCCATCCATCCAATCCTTCTGCTTTATCAAGAGAAACGCCAAGAAAAACGACATTGTTATTCTTGTACTTATTGTAGCTTTCTTTCACAAAGGGTATTGACTTTCTGCAAGGCGGGCACCATGTTGCCCAAAAATCAATAACAACGGTTTTACCTTTGAATTGATTGAGATTCACCGCTTTACCGAATTGGTCATTCATGGTGAAATTAGGAGCGACTGCACCTACTTCAGTACCTGTCGTTACCGATTGTTCAGTGATTTTTGTAGGGCTGACAGTCGGTTTTTCATTCCCATTATCTGTTTCCGTACAAGCAATAAGTGAGGTAAGTATTAACAATGCTGAAAGTAGTGTTGATCTCATAGAATATGCCTTTGTAAAAAAATGCCCGTCATAAAAATTTACGACGGGCAAACTTGCAAAAAAAACTGGACAATTACGCTAATGCTTGCACTGCATTTAGCAAAGCATCATAATCCGGCTCAACGCCCGGATTCTCCGTAATCTGAATATATTGAACAGTACCTTGTTTGTCAAGCGCAACAATAGCCCTATGCGAGCGAGTAAGATCAGGTAATCCCGCAAAGTTCGGGAATTCGAGGCCATACTCTTTAATGGTCGAAAGGGTATAATCCGACAAAAGCGGAAACTCTATATTGTTTTGTTTGGCAAATGCAGCATTGGAAAACGGTATATCTGCCGAAATACCCAATACTTGAGCCGATGAATTATTGAGAGTATCCATCGAATCGCGTAATGTACAGAGTTCTTTCTGGCATACACCTGTAAAGGCAGCCGGAAAAAAAGCAAGAACAACATTCTTACCGCGATATTCGGAGAGTTTTTGTTTTGTGCTTGTATGATCAACCAGTTCAAAATCCGGTGCGGTTTGTCCTATGGCAAGTGACATCAACTCACCCCCTTTCGATATTGTGAAAAAAATATGCTACTTTGGCATTGCAATTAACGTTTTATATACGGGATTATTTGTACACATGGATGGTATCATAGAAACGGCTAAAATTTCCGAACGGCTTAGAAGTCAATTACTCTTTATGTTGGAACTGGATAAGCTGAAAACAGTTCTCCGAAGAAATCACACAACGGCAATGCGGAGAGAGAATACAGCCGAACATTGCTGGCATATTACGTTGTTTGCCCTTATTCTTGCCGAGTATTCCAATGAGAGTGTGGATATAGGGCGTGTATTAAAAATGCTGCTTATACATGATATAGTGGAGATTGATGCTGGAGATACATTCGTTTATGACATTGATGGACTAAAAGACAAAGCGGAAAGAGAGCAGAAAGCCGCAGAACGTATTTTCGGTTTACTACCGCCGGATCAGAAACAGGAATTGATGAGCTTATGGAATGAATTTGAACGACGCGATACACCTGAATCAAGATTTGCCGCCGCTCTTGATAGATTAAATCCGATGCTATTGAACATATACTCCGAAGGGAAAACATGGCGCGACCATTCGATAACGGTTCAACAAGCATATAACCATAATAAACACATGGCGGAGGGTTCGGAGGACTTGTGGAAATTTGCAGAGCAGCTTATTGAATTTGCTGAAGAAAACGGATATTTATTACAATAATAAGAGAAAAGATACACGACAATATGAAAGCATTACGATTATTATTTCCGTATTTACGGGTTTATAGAAAAAAACTGCTCGCAGGTTTAGTATTTATTACACTTTTTAATTTATTAACTACGGCGGTACCGTTTTTGGTGAGCGGTATAATTGACGATTTGCGTGCAACACCACCAAAAACAGAAAATATTGTACGTGATATAGCAGTGGTGTTGGTTGTTACGGCAATTGCAGGAACATTTTTGTTTCTTACGAGAAGAACAATAATTGTAAGCTCCCGTTTAATAGAATATGACATAAGAAATGATTTATTGGCAGCCATACAGAAACAGGAAAATGCCTTTTTTCAGGAATATCCTACCGGCGCTTTGATGGCACTTTCCACAAATGATGTTTCGGCTGTGAGAGAATTTCTTGGTCCTGCTATCATGTATTCGGCAAATACGATAACCTCATTTGCTTTTGTATTTACGGCAATGTTCTCGCTTAATTGGTCACTTGCACTTAGTGCTTTGTTACCATTACCTTTTATGGCATATATTACTTATAGGGTTGGTCAGAAAGTACATTTGGCATACAGATCGGTACAAGAAACCTATAGTGCATTAACGGTAAGAGCACAAGAAACCATGAGCGGTGTAAGGGTGGTAAGGGCGTATAATAGAGAAGATTATGAACAAGATGAATTTAATCAAGTAAGTAAGGAATATGCAAAGAAAAACATTGCATTATCGAGAGTGCAATCATTAAGTATGCCCGTAATGATGGCACTTATAGGGCTTTCAAATGTAATTGTATTGGGTTATGGCGGATATTTAGTTATTAATGGAGCGGTGACCGAAGGTATTTTAGTGCAATTTTTACTCTATGTCAATCGGCTTATTTGGCCCGTTGCTGCAATCGGATGGGTAACAAATCTTGTACAACGTGCCGCAGCTTCCGCAGTTCGGCTTAATAAAGTAATTCATAGAATACCGCAATTAACAAGTGTTGAGAAATTACCGAAAGATGAATTACTCCCTTCTATCGAATTTAAGGATGTGGCATTTTCTTATACACCTACAGCACACATATTAAAGAATATTTCTTTCCGATTGGAAGCAGGGCAATCGCTTGGTATTGTCGGTACGACGGGCAGCGGAAAAACTACCCTTATTTCTTTAATTCCGCGATTATTCGACCCTAATAGCGGTCAAATTTATATCGGTGATATTCCTTTGGAACAAATACCTATTTCATTGTTAAGGGATACGATTGCTTTAGTAAATCAGGAACCGTTTTTGTTTTCGATGACCATAGCCGATAATATTAAATTTGCCGGAAAAGATATTTCGGAAGAAAAAATGACCTTTGCCGCAAAAGCAGCTCAATTACACGATGATGTAATGGGCTTTGATAATAAATATAATACGATAGTAGGGGAAAGAGGTATTACTTTAAGCGGCGGGCAGAAACAAAGAACAGCTTTGGCACGTGCCATTGCCCGTGAACCGAAGATTCTTGTACTTGATGACAGCTTTAGTGCGGTAGATACGGTAACGGAAAGTAAGATTCTGGAAAATATGCGTCAGATAATGAAAGATAGAACGACCATTATTATTGCTCACCGTTTATCGAGCGTAAGAATGTGTGATTCTATTATAGTACTTGACGAAGGAAACATTGTTGAGCGCGGAACTCATGATGAATTGATAGCAAAAGACGGACTCTATGCAGAAATGTATGAACGCCAGAAATTGGAAGAGGAATTGGAGATAGGGTAGAATATCTGTAGTTTTTAAATATGATTATAGGGGATAACTGTATTCTTATTTCGATTTTATTTCTTTTATTAAATCTATAAATTTTGAGAAGATATCCATTTCCTGATTAACAATTTTTTGTGTTTCTAATACTTCTGTGGTTTCTCCATTTGCAAGTTTTGTTATTGTTGACTGAGAAACTTTGTCAATAAGAATCTTTAATAATTCGGGGTTGTCCTTATATTTCTCAATTAGCTCAACAAGAACAAAATTATCCTGCCTTTTTCTTTTTATAGCTTCATAGTAGCGATATTCTTCGAGCATTATTCTGTATTGTTTCAGAAAGAAAAACGCTATTGATTCGATGAAAAATAAAGCACCAAATCTCGGTGAATATTCAAGAAGACGTTGAATAAAGTCACTTGAGGAGGTTGTTGGAAATAATGGTGAGGAAAAAATAGCAACACCTATAAATGCTATCAGGCAACCAACTAATAAGTAAGCTCTTGATGTCGAAAAAATTTTTTCAGCAATGTTTTTACTTTCGTTAATAAAACTTTCGATATTGTTTGATTCTATTGAGGAATGTTTATCTCCATTCAAAACAACAGACACTGCATGGCTGTCCACAATATTGATACTATGTTTGGAATGTAATAAGTAACGTATGTATGAGAAAGGTAATTGTCCAAAAATTAATCTGAAAAGAAATGGGAAAAAGATTAGGAACACCGATGTGAGAATTTGATTATAGAAAATGCTTAAAGTTTCGCGATACAATCCACCCCAGTATATAGTTTCTAATAATACTGGTAAAAAAACGAGAAACGCCAGTAAGTTCCAAACTAATATCTCTCTATTCCTTGAAAGGAATAGCAGTGGCTTTTTATTGAGTTGTTGTTTCTTATCCATTATCAATCCTAATAAGAATTACTACAAGGAATATTATTTGAAAAGCATAACTCACACACTTTGGCACAATACACTTTTGTTGATTCAAGATTTCAAAACCTTATTATTTACGACTATTTGCGATAAAATCAATGTACGTATATAGATTATCCATACTCTACGAATTGACACACTCGTTACTGTCGTACTTTTAATAAAGTCCGAGGTCTTCTTTTTTTAAGTTATATTTATCTAACGACAACGCTGCTAATAAAGGTGAATATTTTTCTTTATTTGCTATATTAGCTTTGTCCCTCATTTTCTCGATAATCTCAACGAGATACTTCTTGTCATCATCGTCTGAGTATAGTGTATGTGGATTTGTAATCAAATACCCATCAATATCTTTTCTTAATATTTTTAGTATCTGTTCATTCCAAAATGTAGTTTGTTGCTCGTATATCTTCTTTAAGTGTCTATTGAATACCGAAGATATTACTATTCTTGAAGTTTTTGCGTACGTCGATTCAAGTTTATATGCATTTACAAAAGCAGGTCCAATTATCTCCTTTTCATCCCAATATATAGCCCCCCAATCAACAGATCCTCTAACGGTAAAGCCGACCTCAAGGCTATTTCTCCATATAGCTGAAATAGTTTCAAAAAAAGCTAATGTTCCTAGAATAACATCACCATATATAACATTATCGTTAAATCCAAACGAAACAACAATACTGTCAGAAATTGATTGAACACGACATACATAAGACCTTAAGGAAGTATTAACATTAGTGGCTTTTTGATCTTCATCAGTAAGGATAGGCAGATTTTGTTTTAATTCCAGCAACTTATCTAACGGATTATCCACTATGACATCCCATTTAGTTTCAATTTCTTTTGCGAAACCAAGTATGTCAATAAAAGCAACGAGCCCCTGTCCTTTGAATTTTTCTATATTACCTATGATCATCTTTGAATATCCTTTCTAACATTACATACACACGATATACTTCATTTTATGATTATCTATGCACTTGGAAATTGATTACTTAGCTTGTATTATTATTGACTTATTTACGAAAAACTGAGTCGGCATTAATTCTTTTCTGCAAAAGTACTAACTAAAAATATAATGACAATCTAAGGGTATAAATTTAATCATGTTGTACGGCAGTACTATATATCAACGCTGCTTAGCTCCTCTGTATTATCCAAAGCTCTCTTCGTACAATAATCTTGATACAATGAAGTAATAGGTTCAAACAGCTACAATAGAAACATGCTTGGTTTTGAGTATGTCTCAATAGTAAACATACAATGCTCCTCATGTTCTTCAATGGAAAAGATTGAAATGCCAGTTTCTACATGCCCTATCAAGGTTTCGTATGAAAATCCTTTGTGTTTAGCATCATTAAAAACTTCTTTTATTCGTACACCAACTATTACTTTTATGGAGAAATTACGTAAAGGGGGAATGTTAATTTGTTGAA
>JALHLL010000177.1 GCA_022844575.1 bacterium | reverse complement strand
AATTTTCTTATTAAAGGCATATACTTTAGGATAAAAACCTGATGCAAGTGTAGCTGACGGAACCAAACCATTCGTAGATTTGCTTGAAAAAGCTTTCCAACGCTGCTCCAACATCGAGAACATGGCAATATTATTAACAAATTGCCCACCCGATTCGGTAAAACTTCCGCCGGCAACAACTACATTACCATCCGTTTCGAGAACTGTTGTATTATAAGCGTATTGTGTTCCGCTCGACAAACCGCTCCCCAATGCACTCCATCTGTTTGTTTGGCTATTCCACCGTGCAATTCCATTTGCCGAAATTCCGTTCACTTCCTCCAAACCTGCAAATGCTACAAACAAATCATCACCTTTTGAGGAAATTAACGGTACATATTGAGAAGTATATTTACCGAAAGTTTGGATGGGTTCCGACCATGTATTACCGTTATAGGATACTAATTGTGGCACATTCTTTTTTGGAGTACCGTTATTGAGAGTTATTTCATGCCAATACCAATATCCTGCTACAAAGAGCATACCTCCTGCTACCGTTAAACTTCTAACGTGCGCAATCCAAGTAGCACTTAAGGAAAATCCATGTACTTTTTTCCATACATTTCCATCCCAAATAGCCAATTTTCCTTTTGCCTTATCACCATCAGCGGCTTCAAAGTGCCCACCAACCCATAATTCATTATTATACACACACATTGTTTGTACAGATCCGTAATAGACACCCTTACCAAGTGCTTGCCATTCATTCCCATCCCATCGTGCTATATTATTAACCGTTTTAGAATTTATCGTACTTATTTCTCCTCCAATATATAATTCGCCTTTATAGACAATCAAAGCATGTATCAATCCCTGTAATCCATCACCGAATTTTGACCATTGTAACGTTTTTGTATTCCACAATGCAATATTTTTCGTAAGTATTCCTCCGGCTTCGGTAAACTCGCCGGCTACAACTATATTATCACCCCAGCGGCACAACTTCGATACATTACCATTCACCCCATTTCCTAACTGAACCCATTTACCGGCACTTATATCCCATTTCACAATTCCATTACCCGTAGTAGTAAACTTACCGCCTATATAAATATCATTTCCGTCAATAAGTGTCGCAGAAACTTGCGAGTCCCCTGAACCCTTTGACGAAAGGAGTATTCCATTGGCACCGAATCGGTCATCCCAGCGAAAGTCGTCCGGGTGTTGGGCTAAAAGTGAACCGCCAATGACACAGAATGTAAGTACAATAAGCACTATTTTCATAAGTTTTTCTCCTTTTATTATCAATGACACCCTACCGACGTTTCTATCACTGAAAAATCAGCATATATTTGCATGGTTGTATTGTTTACCGTTCGAAATACAGCATCTGCACTAAGATTACGCATAAAAGATGTTTTTTTCGTGATAAAGATATCTATTGAGTGTCATTACATTCATTGAGAGCATCTTTTAGTAGCGTACTACTGTAATACATCATAAATTTTTACATGAATCATCCGCTTACATCATATACAGATGAAGAACTGATTGTACTGATGAAAACCGACAGTACAATAGTGGCGGAGATTTTCAGCGAATTGTATGACCGCCATAAAAACCGAATATATGCTTATACGTTGCGAGTAACGGTAAGCAGAGACGATGCGCGAGATATTCTTCAAGAAACATTCATACGATTTTATCAATCGCTTCAAACGACTTTTATTGCAAATGTAGGGGCATATCTGTTAATTACAGCACGCAATTTATGCCTTAATCAGAAGCGTTCACAACGCAATTATGAAAAACTGTCGGAAGATATACCTGCCGAAGAGTTTTTGATACGCTTTGAACATAAAGACCTTATAACCCAACTTTCGAAGGCATTGGCTTGTGTTGATTTCGATCAGCGTGAAGCATTTGTTTTACGATATTATCATACTTTGGAATATGAAGAAATAGCTGAAATAACAGGACAGAACATCAACACCATACGTAATAGAGTATGGCGTGCAAAAGAAAAGATTAAAACTCTGCTTGCCCCTATTATAAAAGAAATTTCTGCATAATTATATATGAACAGTTATCAACAACATATACATGAGTATTTGGATGGAACATTACCTGCACATATGCAAGAGGAGTTGTTCAGTGAAATGTCAATGAATGAAGAACTTCGAGAAGAATTTTCATTACAATTATCAGTTCAGCAAAAAGTGAGTGCCGATGTAGCGACGATTGTCGCACCCGATGATATTAAAGAAAATGTATTTACACAAATAGGTTTACCGTTTCACAGTCCCATTACTTCAGTTTCCGATGCACTATTACCTTTACCTGCTTTTTCGGGTTTTTTCAGTATAGGAAGCATAGCTTTTATAGCACTTATTACCGGTGTTTTTTCAACATGGTTTTTTCTACAGGGGAATAATACAACACCAATTTCGGGAAATAGTCAAAAAATAATTGCTTATTCTTCCGGGAATAATAATGCAAATATACCGGCGGTGAATCGCTCTACAATTTCGACGATAAGTAATCAATCATCAACGAAAAATTCCGATAGGATAAACTCCAACATACAACCGATTGTGATTCCTCCATTAACTCTATCTGATAACCAAAGTGATGGTATAGCCAGTAAAATAGATTATGGAAGTACATATACAGAAACTATTTACAATAGTCCTTTACACAATTACTCCGTACAGCATAATTTTTCAAACTCACAGATACATAATAATCTTAGTTTTATACAAACTCCATATTTTGACGAAAACAATCTACAATTGCGTTTTGCTTCCATTAGCCCCATAGGAGCGGATGCACATTCTGTATTTATTGCTCAAGGTATGTATGAATTAGATGAAGATAATTCTATCGGTGTAGAATATTCGCACGGTTCATATTCCCGAACAAAGCAAGAAATAATTGATGGTGAAGAGTTATCGCAAAAAGAGAATAAAAAATTTACGGCTATTTCCGCTACGTACCGACATAATTTCATATCGCTGAAAGTATTCGATATTATGCCGACATTTCAAGTTTCATTAGGTGGGACTACGACGGGGCAACCGATATCGAGATACTCACTTGGTGTACAATGGACTCCTGAAAGCCGTATTTCCTTAACTATAGGTGCGGATGTTTCTGTTTTAGGTTATACGAGTGAAAACAGTTGGAATACTTCCGTTAATACCGGAATTGTAAGCGGAGTAAATATTCGTTTTTAATATTAGTTAGCAGACTATCACCTTTTTCACTTGCGGAAATTTACGACGCAACATTCTTTCCACACCGAAACGGATTGTTATATCAGAAGCAGAGCATCCGTTACATGCTCCTTTTAATAATACGTAAACAATACCTTCTTCAAATCCCTTGTATATTATTTCTCCTCCATGGCTTTGTGCATAGTCCGAGATATGTTCACGAATCGCCTCATGAATTAAAAATTCGATATTTTCATTCATTTTTCACAATACTCATTCTTCTTTCAAGCTATCCCACATCAACCATTGTAATACATCAATATTTTCACGTGTTACAGAAGAGATAATAAGAGGCTTTTTTCTGGAGAATCTTAGCTTCTCTATTTTTTTTCTACCTTCTTCATCCAGAGTATCTGCTCTGCTTATACAGATTATTCTCTTTTTGTTTGCTATATCGGTATTATATAATTTCAATTCATTCGATAAAACCTCATAATCCTTTTTGGGGTCTTCGGAATGTGCATCAAGTAAAAAAACCAATGCCTTGGAACGTTCCACATGTCGTAAAAACTGTATGCCTAATCCTTTTCCTTCATGAGCTCCCTCAATAAGTCCCGGAATATCGGCAACGGTAAATGACATGGTATCGCCCAAGCGAACCATTCCGAGATTAGGTACAAGCGTTGTAAAATGATAATCAGCTATTTTCGGTTTTGCGGCAGATATAACGGAAATAAGAGTTGATTTTCCTACATTCGGAAAGCCCACAATACCAATATCCGCAAGTACTTTCAATTCAAGCGTCACAGTTTTTTCTTCACCGGGAAGTCCGGGGTCTGCATTATGTGGTGCCTGATTTATTGAGGAACGAAATTCCCAATTACCTCTTCCGCCTTTTCCACCTATAGCAATACAAAATTCCGGGTTTTCGGGAGTAATATCGGCAATCAATTCATTCGTTTTCGCATCATGTATTTCTGTACCCATCGGTACTTTTATTATCATGTCTTTTCCGTCACGACCGGTACAACGGCTTTTATCGCCCGGGTTGCCGTCTTCAGCATTAAAAATTCGCTGATAACGAAAATCCAATAAAGTATTTATATGAACATCGCCACGGAATATCACATCCCCACCACGTCCGCCATTACCTCCATCAGGACCACCTAATGGAACAAATTTCTCGCGTCGGAAACTGACATGACCTTTTCCGCCTTTACCTGACTTAACATCAATTGTCGCAATATCTATAAATTTCATCGCATTTATATTTAATTATCATATATTATCTAAAAAAACAATACCCGCCGATAAACAACGGGTATTGCTCAACTTATCTTATCGTAGAATTTCTCATCCTTTTGGAGGTGTCCAGCCGGAACGTTTCCAGCGCACCAATTCTATATCAGCATTACCAACATACAATTTCATCTTTGCACGAATAGGAACACGCGCCTCATCATCGCTAAACCAACCGTCGAATTTTCCGGTAATACCATATACACCCGTCCAATTTGCATCACCCTGAAAATGTATCGTTTTAATTTCATAATCAACAGCATCAATTTCAACTAATTCGCTTTTAGCATCTTTATAAGCAATAGTCGTATAAACAGTATCCTCTTTAATAATAGTAGGAATACGCAATGTTTTGCCGGATTTCAGCAAATGTCGTGCTGTAAAAAATAATGAACAACCGTCATTCCATTTTTTAGCTGTATTGAATGTTTTCTTTTCTTGTAATTGTTTATCAAGGTATTTTTCCGTTTTTACCATTTTCCCCATATAGTCGAACGTATATTTATCATACATCCAACTGTTCTCACCGTCTTGAGTATTAGCAATAAATTGTAAGGAATGCGTTCCTCCGGCTGCCATCCACGATTCAAATACGGCATGAAGACTGACAAATGGGATATTAGGGTGTGAATCAATATGTGCTTTTGCTTTCACAACTGTTGTACCGTTCAACGTCTGATTACCTTCTGTCACCATTTTAATAGTACCTAATTTTATCCCCAAAAAGGATACCGAATACTCCAACTCTTCACCGGCGGCAAAAACACCCTGCGCCGATAAATTACCTATGGGCAGTATAAAGAAAACAGCAGTAATTATTATTACAACAATTCCCGCAAAATATTTTTTCACTCTCATTGAATTAACCCTAATTATACAACTCAATTATACATGCCTAATATTCTAAACACGAATTTTTATTTTAAACGTGCAATTTTTAATGCTTCGGGAAAAAGCGTAATCGCCTTTTGTATTTGTTTATCCTCAGTAAGAGCAATCGGGAAAAATGCTTGAGTACCGAATAATGAACGTGCCATATATGCCTTTATCATAGTCTGACAATATGCTCTATCAATCTCATAATCCCTATCATTCCACTCAACTCCCTTACTTATTGCCAATGCCTTAAAATCATCAGCGATATTTTTATCTACGATAAAACTCTTCTCGAAATCCTCAAACTTATTCTCATATCCGATACGTATTGACTTACCCTTTCCATCAAGAAAACCGTTCACATATTCCCAAAAGATATTTTTTGCGCGTATTGCACGCAATAATGGTGTAATGGTATCTTGTTTCACTATAAAATCGGGTGTTATTCCGCCACCGCCAAATACCGTACGCCCGGCATCCGTTTTGTACTCGGGACGTTCTTTTGCATCGGTTTTTTCAGCACTATGGGCAATATTGTTCCCTTCGGTGCCTTCTTCCCTGCCTTCTAAAGCATAATATTTTTCTTTATCTGCATAAGGGCGTTGAATTAAACGACCCGATGGCGTATAATATCGCGAAATTGTCAAACGAAAAGCCGAACCGTCACCAAGCGGGTACTGCTGTTGCACTAATCCTTTTCCGAACGACGTTTCACCTACTATCAGTCCTCTGTCAAGATCTTGTATTGCTCCGGAGACAATTTCGCTTGCCGATGCGGAACCTTCATTTATGAGTATAATAAGTGGTATCTTCTCAAATTCACCTTGTGAAGTCGCAAAAAATTCCTCATTATCGCCTTCACGACGCGCTACGGTATATACTACCTTTTTTCCATCGCTTACAAATTCATCAGCAAGCTGAATCGCCTGATCTAAGTATCCGCCCGGATTACCTCGCAAATCAAGGATCATCTTTTTCATCCCCTTACTGCGAAGTGTACGCGCCGCTTGTAAAAATTCATCGTGAGTAGTTGCCGCAAAACGGTTTACGGTTATCAAACCTATATCCGTGTTCTTTACTATATAAGCAGCATCAACGGTATGAATCGGAATTTTATCCCTTATTATATCAAAAGCAAGCAGTTTTTTTTCGCCGCTTCTTTTTATCTGTAAACTTACTTTTGTTCCTTTCGGTCCC
The DNA here is from genome assembly GCA_022844575.1 of bacterium. Taxonomy (GTDB): domain Bacteria; phylum Bacteroidota; class Ignavibacteria; order Kapaibacteriales; family UBA961; genus UBA2353. The sequence continues at coordinate 830 of JALHLL010000177.1, read as the reverse complement.
TTCAACCTTTTCGGTACCTCCTCCTCGGAGATGCCGACAACTTTCTGACCATCTACAGTAACTATTTTATCGCCTGCCCTTATGCCCAATGCTTCGCTTGGACCACCGGAAATCGGTGTTACTATTGTAATCGTATCCTGAACAATCTGAAACTCTACTCCTATGCCATCAAAACTACCCTGAAAGTTTTCTTGAACCTTTTCCATCGATTCTGCCGAAATATAGCTCGAATGCGGATCGAGCTCATTCAACATTCCCTTAATAGCAGCTTCAGTCAGTTTTTTTGAATCAACCTCATCGACATAATTACGTGCCGTTCTATTCAAAACATCATTGAACTTTTTCACTTGCTCATACACGCTATCACCCGAAATTAAAGGAGCGGCAATAAAACCTGCACCTATTCCAAGCCCGACACCGAATGCTGCTGCTATTATTTTAGATATTTTCATAAAGATACTTTCCTAATAACAAATTAAGAAAAGTCACAAAAACACTTATTTACCATTTCGGGTAAAAGTACAATGTAAATCGAGGAAGAGAATAAAATGTCGAAACTTCAAATGTCCTTCGTGGTGCAGGATTATTGGGTTGATCTTTACGTGTAGCTATTAAACGTGTTTCCGTAGCGAAAGGAAAATCTAGCCGCCATTCCGCTGTCGGTTGAAACAATCCGAAAGAGAATGGAATATTGACCGAAAAGCCCGCACCAAAGTTCATTCCTAACTGATTAACCGATTTCATGAGCTGATCATCAGGATCAGCTCCCGTTACTTTTCCTGCCCATACTTTATTAATAAGATAACTTGCTCCTACTGTTCCGAAAAAGT
>JALHLL010000176.1 GCA_022844575.1 bacterium | reverse complement strand
GCTCTTCCGATCTCCCCTGCGCCGTATAATCGCCCCAATATGTTTTAGCCCAACGCTCTGCATCACCAAGTATGGTGCGCGCCATTCCGGGAGAAGGGTGTGTAATTACCAACTTTCCTTCCTCATTTGCCGGAACATCATTCCCCTGCTCATCAACAACTTTTACCTCATTACCAAAAAACGGCTTTGTAGCGGAACCCGGTTTCAGTGGTGTAACAGGCAATGGCGTAATCATAAATCCGCCTGTTTCCGTTTGCCACCATGTATCCATAATAGGACATTTTCCACCGCCTACTACGGAATGATACCAACGCCATGCTTCGGGATTTATCGGCTCGCCGACACTACCGAGTAAACGCAAACCGGAAAGATCATGACGCTTTACCCAATTATCACCAAAGCGCATCAGCCCGCGTATAGCAGTTGGCGATGTATATAATATCGTTATGCCGTATTTCTCAATCATCTGCCACCAACGATTAGGGTACGGGTGGTTCGGCGCACCCTCATACATCATGATTGTAGAGCCGTTAATAAGCGGAGCATATACCAAATAAGAATGACCTGTTATCCAACCAGGGTCAGCCGCACACCAATAACGGTCATCATCTTTTATATCGAATACATAACGATGAGTCGCAGAAGTATAAACAGAATAACCGCCATGTGTATGTACAAGACCTTTCGGTTTTCCGGTAGTACCCGATGTATAGAGAATAAATAACATGTCTTCGGCATCCATTTGCTCCGTTTCGCATTTGGGAGAAGCAATCGGCAAGGCTGATAAATCATGAAACCAAAAATCACGATCATTCTCCATCTCTACTTCATGCCCCGTTCTTTTTACCGTAATGCACACCTCAATCGTCGGCGAACGTTTCATTGCCTCATTGGCGATACCCTTCAAATCGGTGATTTTACCACGTCGCCAACCGCCATCAGCCGTAAGAAGCACGCGGCTTTTTGCATCCTCAATGCGCGCTGCCAATGCCTCGACACTAAACCCGCCATACACAACACTATGGGCTGCACCTATTTTAGCACAGGCAAGCATAGCAATAGGTAATTCGGGTATTTGCGGCATATAGATTGTCACTATATCACCCTTGTGAACCCCCATTGCTTTCAGGATATTAGCAAATTTGCAAACCTCACGATTAAGCGCATGATACGACAGAGTACGAACATCGCCGGGTTCACCTTCCCAAATAATGGCAAGTTTGTTTTTGCGCCATGTTGCTACGTGCCTATCCACTGCATTGAGCACTATATTGGTTTTTCCTCCGGCAAACCATTTAAAAAACGGCTTTTCGCTATAGTCGAAAACAGTATCCCACGGTTTATACCATTCTAATTTATACGCTTCTTCAGCCCAAAACTCTTCTCTATGCTCGATTGAATAAGTATAAAGCGATTGATAATCCTTAATATGAGCATTATCAATAATAGATTGCGGCGGATAAACAAATTGGTTACTCATTATCAACAATAATTAGTGCAGAAACATTTTCCGAAATTACGCTTTTGAACGTAGAAAGTAAAAAGTCAAGCAAGAACCTAATGAAATGGAACTTTTCCCTATAAGCACGGTATATAGGGTAAGGATAAAAAAGGAAAGTGATTCTATGAAATTGATTATATATGTTGTTCTAACGGTTTTTGCTTATAGTATCTCGTTTTCGCAAGAAAGTGGATGGGCGGATTCGCTCGGATATAAACAACAAAAACTGAAAACAGGTGCCGTGCAACAGGTACGCTTTACTCCGTCCGGGGATTCGATTATCTCCATAGCTAAAGACACTTCTTGGCATTTACATATTTGGAATGCTTATACCGGAAAGCTACTCTCTTCGCAACATTTTCATCATGATAAGGAGAAAAAGGTAGTATCCGTTTGGCTTGCCGAAGATTCAAAAACATATAGTATCGTCACACAAAAGAAGGATAGTATTTTCATACATGTAAATTCCACCGATAAGCAGTCATTGCTGAGTTATACATTTGTTAAGCTAAAAGATGTTACTTGGAGCATTGCATACTATAGTTTACAAACAAATAATATGTGGCTGGTATGTAATACATACCTTAATGCAAATACTTCATGGGGACCAACGGGAACAAATGGGGGTATGCTTTATCATTTTCAGTTAAAAAGTAAAACTTGGGTTGAAAAGAATAAATATGACGGCTCAAGTTTTTATGTGAACTTTGGTAAAAATTATACCCTATGTTCACGAATGGCCTATTACCGCGATGTGTATTATGATAGAGGACAGATTGTTCGACACAAATACTGGTTTTCATCTGAACTGATAGGCGATTCTCTTCTCTATCGGCGTTATTTCAATAATAACCCATCCGAAAGCGAATGGGACAATATTGAAGTGTATTTATTACGGAATAGCTTTATTACCCAAGATGGAAACCAATTTTTCAATATCAATGTAAAATCATTAGCTCATTATTCGCAACCATTATGGAATTATACATCGACTATAGAAATGAATAAATTTCCATATTACATTAAATCATTACAAAACAATCAACATATACTCATTAGTCAAAATCAGTTTTCGTATCTTTATCACATCGGACTTCACAAAATTACCGATACACTGATTATGCCTTTTTTATTTAACAGTTGCAGTCAACTGAATAATTCGGAACTCTTTGCTTTTGCTTCGAAAGACGGTTATATACGGTTGAATGCTATTTCTACAAAAAATAATAGCACAACGGATTTCCGAACATCAAGAACAATTATGTATCCCGACACGAGCATAGCATTTTTCCCGATAACAAAACAAGGAGCAAAACAATTTCATTGGGACTTTGGAGATGGCACCTCATCGCAAGAACAATACCCAAGTCATATCTATGCAAACACAGGTGAATATACTATAACACTAAGAGTATCATATACAAATCGCCCTGAAGATACTATTGTTAAGAAAAATCATATTCTCATTGAACCGCATTTGATTCCAAAATTTTCTGCTAACAGTGTTATGGGTACTCCTCCATTTGAAGTTCATTTTACCGATCAATCATTAGGCAATCTTAAAAAATGGTTATGGGATTTCGGGGACGGGACAAAAGATACAGTACAAAATCCAAAACATATTTATAAGGAACAAGGTACTTACTATGTCAGCTTAACCATAACCGATAAAATAAGAAGTAAAACAACGTTAATTTCAACATTGATTACGACTACACCTTACACTTTGGATTCTATTTTGGTTAAAGAAAAATATAGAGATAAAACTGAGAATTACCATTATGGTAAATTTAAAAATGAATACAACAAGAATTTCTATTTGAAGGGTTATTATTCGACTAGCTTAAATCAATTGCTGTTATTCAGACTCTTCGAAGTATATACAGATGCCTACGATAGTGGAAAAGATTACCACTATTATTACTCAGGCGAACAGTTAATGATTAATACAAATAAAACTCTTGCTAGTAGAATTCCGAATGATAAACGCGGTGACGGATATATTAAAACTCGAACGCTTGATGAGGGCTATACAATTAATTATTACAGAAACGGCATATACGTTACAACTTTCGATGTAATGCTCGATTATTATATTTATGAAAGCAAACAGAGTAGTATATACTTCACAGACAAACGCGAGTTTGCCCCTAACGGTTGGTCTCATAATTTTGACGGGGTATTTTTCCCTGATGAAACAGATGTATTTCTTTTCCGTAAAAAAGGTGATTCCGCTTCCTTACAGTTTTTTGCAAATAGAGATTCACTTATAAGACGGATACAAATCAAAGCACAATTCAGCAGAATATTTTCTTCTAAGGACTCAAATACTCTTATTCTTGTAAGCAATCCTTCCTTTTCCATAAGCGATTCTACTCGTTACTTTACTATTACACACTATGATTTGAATGGGAATAGTATAAGACAAAATACTATCGAGAAAAAAACTGATTGTGCTATTTCAGATATTTATTCTGTAGGTAATAATGAGTTTTTGCTTTGTGGTTATTCAGCTACAAAAGACACTCTCGGAAAATTATCAAAACAACAAGGGTATATAGTCAAAATAAATGCAGACGGATGGATTGTATGGGAACAGTTTTTACCTACATGGAAAAGTATTCGTAAAATCGAACGACATCCGAATGGCTACTTTGCTGGATTCGGTTTGCCCTTTGAAAAGAATAAACACGGGTATATAGCTTTCAGAAGTGACGGGAAATTACTTTCGGATTATCGGTTATTTCAAGCAAGTAGTTCATTCTATGCTTATGACTTTGTAATAGGTAATAATGAAAATGAAATTTGGTTTATAGGTAGTGAAGAAGTTTCAGGTCAAGGCGAACGAGGTACGCTATATACATGTTCCAACCCCGTAACACCAACAACCGATATTGAGGAAAAAACAGATGAAAAAATTACGACAAATGATTTTTCCGTCTTTCCTAATCCGGCACACAGTTCCATTACGGTAAGGGATTATAAAGGAGAAATTAGCTTAATCAATACTATGGGTATTGTCGTTGAACGTAGTTATGCCCCCGTTATTGATATACAACATCTGCCAAACGGTGTGTATTTTGTCAAAGCAGCCGATATGCGCATAACAAAATTATTATCCATTGTTCGCTAATCGACCTATAATGATATGCCAAATGATAAGCGATATAATATGCCGGGCATCGGGTAATTTTTAATAATGGAATAACTTGTATCTGCCATATTTTCGACTGCCGTTTTTAATGTACATTGCTTATCACATATCGAAAAATCACAATTAGCAAAAAACGAAAGAGTCATAAAGGCAGGGAGCAAAGATTCCTTCTGATTACCCCCAAGTGAAAAACGATGACTTGAGTATTGAATTGTTGAACCTATTGAAAAAAATCCGAAGCGATATAATGCAAAAGCGGAGATAATTTCCTGCGGTATATACGGCAATAAATTCATATTTCCGCTTTCCGTCATATCTCGAGCATCCTGAAGTGTATAATTATACTGTATCAGAAAAGCTTTTTCCCAAAACTCCGACTTCACACTTAATTCAATGCCTTTGTTTGTAGTTAATGCTATATTACGCGCACTCCATGTTGCGGGTCCCGTCGGTATTGCTATAATTTTGTCGGTGGTTTGTGTTGTAAAAACATCTACCTCGGCGGTACACCATTCAAAAGGTTTTACAAATATCCCCACATTAAATGTACGTGAAAATTCAGGGAGTAAATCCTTTGTCCCGAAGTTAAAATAATACATCTCATTAAAGTTTGGCGGTCTGAAATCAATAGAAAACGATGCTCTCATTCCGTAATTATCGGAATTTTTCCATAATAGTGATGTTAATACCGATGGTGCGAATCGTATATCGGAAAAATAATCACCACGAATAATTCCTTGCAGCTCCACATTATTATCCTTATTTAGCTCGGCTATGTATAACAATCTGACTGAAGCCGAGAGCGATACGCGTTTTACATATTCACCAATTAAACTTTGTAACATTGCGCCACGCAAATCCGAAAAACCTGACTCAATATTATATTCCTGTAAGAAATTGTCGGAGATGGTATGAAAACGTACAAATGCCGATGTTTCCATTGATTTATATGTTTCGTCTATTCCGTTTGCCCCACGAACCAAGGCATCGGGGTCTCTATATCGTAAAGTGTTCAATCGGAAATGAATACCGCTTTTTAATTGACTTTTTGCTGTAAAACTATGTATTACGTTTATTGTCGAAAATATGTCACTTTCCGTTAATCGGGCATGTAATTGCTCAACGGCATTTTGTAAAACGGCTCCGGGTACTCCCCTATCCGATATTCTTAACCATGAGGTGGAACGCAATATCGTATTCTCGGATGAATATTCATATCGAAGTGATGAAGCAGCATATTCATAATCCGAATTATCTCTTTTTGCAGAAATTTCTTTTCCGAATTGATTTGTACTAAAAGGGTAATTACCTTTTGTTGTCAGCCCTTCAACCGATAGCCCTATCTTCCCGAAAGAAAATGGTTCCGTATAATTCGCACCCAATGAATATTCATTAAATGAACCCAAGCCAAAACGTACTTTGTACTCTCGTACCTCCGAAAAGCGTGTATTAATATTAACGGCTCCGCTTATGGCATTTCCGCCATATAAAGCGGATGCACCACCTCTTTGTATTTCCACATTCTCTACCACAAAAGCGGAAATTGAGGATAGATCGGTCATTCCGTTTTGCGATAAATTTAATTTTACGCCATCAAGTAATATAATTGCTTGTGCTGCACCGCCACCACGCAATGAAATTGTTTTTAATCCGCCGAGTCCGCCATAATTCTGAATGGTTAATCCGGGTGAATATCGTAATATCTCATCTACTTGTCTCGCCTGAATCGTCGTGATAATTTCTTGGGGTATTGTTGTTATTACGGTAGAATTTTCTCCTATTTGTAAAAAAGTACGGCTCGCCGTAACACGAACTGTGTCGGTACGGTGAGCCGTCGAATCCTTAGTTACCGCTTGTGCCTTATTGGCAAAAGAAATAACACATACTATAATACAAAACCATATCACTTAACTATTACAAGAGGTAAGCTGATGGTATGTATATCCGATGAAATATGTATTGAATATGTGCCGCTCTGTAAGGTACTTACATCCAAACCTATTTTTTTACTTCCACTATCTCCGGCTTCCGTATAAGGCATTTCGTATATCTCACCATTTACGGAATAAATCTTAACTTTTAAAGGGCTGTTTCCTGTAAATGGGGTATTGATCGTACAATAAGAATGAACGGGATGAGGCATAATAAGCATATCATTTTCAACAATACTTTCCTCAACAGAAACGGGTAATAAATAGTTCCAAACGGAAATGGTACTTTGTACTGAAAACTGACCTTTTTCAAAAGCATCCGCTACCCAAATTCTTTCACCTACTTGTGCCAATCCCTCAGGTTTGCCATTGGGTATAAATTTTTCGATTAATTCTTTTGTTGTTAATGAAAAACGTCTTACATCACCTTCAAAGGTCGTAACAAACAATTCATCGCCTATTTTTATTGCCTCTCTTGGTCCGTTAAATCCTGCTGTCTCCGTATTAATACTATCAATAATTCTTTTTGCTTTAATATCAACAATCTTTACTGTGTGAGAACCGTTTACGGTTACATAAACATTGTTCCCATCAATAAAAATATGATTACCCGTATTACCTACTAAAATGGAATCGCGTTTTGTCTCGGCGGATGTTAATGTCCAAATATGCAACCATGATGATTCAGTACCGAATAAACCTTCATTCAATACAATTAGTCCTCTATTATCATTATCTACCTCATAAAAAAGAGGTTGGCGTACATTTACATCCGCCCTTAATTGTATCGTTGTATCTCCATTTTCAAGGTT
>JALHLL010000175.1 GCA_022844575.1 bacterium | reverse complement strand
GGTGCTGCCGAATCATCGATAACTCCGGTGGCATTACCGCGTAAGTTTGAGCAATTACCGATATTTAAGGCATTAACAACAAGCATATTCGAGACTGACGACGGTATAGAAGAGTATTTTACGCTCGGTCAAAATTATCCTAATCCGGCTGTTTCCAATACGGTAATACCTATTTCGGGTGTGGTGAGCGGAATGGAAGCGGTGTTAACGGTAAGTACAATGGACGGAAGAATGGTTTCCTCAACGAGAATTATGCCCGGACAACAATCGCTTACAATTCCGACGCGTGATTTACCGACGGGCAATTATATGCTGATACTACGTTCGGGCAGATTAACAAGAACAAGAATTATGAACGTAGTGAAATAACAATTATACTGATTGACTGTATGAAGTAGAGGGCATATCTTTTATTGGGTATGTCCTTTTTAATGTCTTACACGATTTCTTTTTTTAGTGTATATTGCAATAGCAAATCGAAAGGAATATATATGGAAATATGTAATCATTGCGGACATAGCGTAGCACTCGGAAGCGGCAGATTTGTAAACCGAATTCCCGACCTGAACGATATGGAAACAAGAATAGCAAATACTCTACAATACCCTTCGGGAGATTATGTTTGCGAGATATGCGATAACATGGATTCCGATGCGGAGTACGGGGAAGTTGGTTGATGAAAATGGTATAAGACTGATTATACCAAATAAACGTAAAAATCAAATATATATGTTGTAATATGTAGTTTTATCTTTTATATAAGCTTGTACTAATGGAAAAGAAAGTAGAATTTAAATAGTAGCTTAATTCTTTCATGAAGTACTCTCAACTTTATTCTTCGCTCAACAAATAATTCTAACTGCTCGCCCCCGAATATGCCCGTAAATTATAACGAAACAGTAAAACAGAAGCTGAGAAAAATAAGGCAGTGACAATTACAGCAGACAGACTACTCATAATGGAGATTTTTCCAAGCAGGGTAAATGTCGGTACGGAAGCTAGTAAAGCCATTGGGAACCATGTTAATAGTATGGAACGAAATTGCTGCGGATAGATAGTATCCGGTTTGGCAGCTAAAGTATCTAAAGAATAGTATAGTTGTTGAATGCCATTGGCATTTACCAAACGTATGGATACCGTGCATATGAGTAATTGAAATGCTATCATCAATAACTCGGAGCAGACAATAAGCACTGTGAACAATAAAGCGTTCACCAAACCAATACTACCTGTATAATGATAAAGCGACCACACCAATAGCGATGCTGAAGTTAGAAAGTTAAGTACCGACCCAACATTAAAGTATCGGAATAATGCCAAGAACGTAGTTGATACCGGCTTTAACAAGATAAAGTCCAGATCGCCTGTTGCTATAAGTGATGGAAAACGCCAAAAGTTTTGCGATACGAACATCATGTTTAACGCATCGGTGATAAATAAGACACTAAGGAATACATATAACTCCTGCCTTTCCAATCCGCCTAATACTTCAGTATAGGTAAATACAAGTTCAAACACACTTATTTGAACAGCATACCACATGATATCAATGAGGAAAACGAGAAAAAAATGCCCCCGAAATTCCATCTCTCGGGTAAGGCAATTCGATATAAATGTTCGCATTAAGCGTAAATAGCGTATCATATCTTTGTCTTGTGCAGTTTTTGTAGCATATTAGTTGCGAATTTAGCACAAGAATAAGTAAACAAACTTTTTTTAATACTCTACTCATGAAGATTTCGGCACTTCTGGCAGTATTTCGAATTGCTTTATCAAAAGCCGGCGAATACAGAACTGTCATTTTACTGACATCTCTTGTCGCACCGTCACTAAATGCTTTAATACAAGTTTTTTTATGGAAAGCTGTGTATGACTCTTCGGGAAAAACTGAATTGGGCTCATTGACGGAGTTTTCGATGATTGCCTATTGCATCTGTGCCGCTTTGTGTTATTCGTTTACCGGTGCATCCGGAAATGTTCGCGAAGCATCGGATGATGTACGAAGCGGCGGCTTAAATAAGTATTTATTACGTCCTGTTGCTCATGATTTATACACACTTGCGGCAGCTTTTGCAGAAAAGGTACCGATAGCATTTGTTTTGTGTTTGTTATTTACGGGGCTTGTCTTTTTACTTCCTGAGGGTTCGATACAGGGTGATGTAGGTACATCTAGTATTACCGCTTTATGTATGGTATATGGTTTTCTAATTCGTTTTTTTATAGGTCTCACAATATCCTATTTATCGTTCTGGTTAGAAGAGGTCTGGACATTTCATGTAATAGTGGATATAAGTTTGTGGTTTTTATCGGGAATGTTGGTTCCTCTTTCCATTATACCTAAGGAAGTATATTCGGTTGTATCTCTGCTGCCTTTTCAATTTATGTCCTATGTTCCGGCAAATATTCTCATCGGGAAATTACCGCCTTCGGAATTTCTCAATTATGCCTTATTAGGGTTATGTTGGGTTTTAGTACTTTGGGGTGTATGCCGATTAACATGGTGGCGCGGTATTGTACGCTTCGGAGCATATGGCGGATAAAATTTTTTCTTGCGAAGGTTATTGAATGGACACCTTATTCTCTGACGAAATACCGGAAACCCCGAAAGATTCTGGGAGTGATACAGCACCTCTTGCCGATCGTATGCGACCGCATTCATTAGATGAAATTATCGGTCAGGAACATCTTTTGGGTGCAAATGCCCCGATTCGCCGAATGGTGGAAACAAAAAATTTGCGCTCTTTAATTTTATGGGGTCCGCCCGGCTCCGGAAAAACAACATTGGCTTATGTACTTTCCAAAGAAGTCGGTTATGGTTTTGTACGACTTTCGGCTGTTGAGGCAGGAGTAAAGGATGTACGCGATGCCATGACAACGGCACAACGTTATGCACGTTCGGGGAAAAGAACAATATTGTTTATTGATGAAATTCATCGTTTTAATAAAAGTCAGCAAGATGCCTTGCTTCATGCCGTTGAGCGTGGAACCGTCATATTTATAGGTGCAACAACGGAAAACCCTTCTTTTGAGGTGAATAGTGCTTTATTAAGCCGATGTCAGGTATATCGTTTGCAACCACTTACTGATGAGCATTTGCATTTGGTTATTCAGCATGCACTGTTAAATGACCCCGTATTAAAGGAACAGCAAATATCAGTAGAATCATGGGATATGATTTTTGCGATAAGCGGGGGAGATGCGCGTTCGGCTTTGAATGCTTTGGAATTGGCAGTTTCTTTTGCAAAGCCGCAAAGCGATGGCTCAATTCATATCACGCATGAAATCCTTGCCAATGCTTTACAACAAAAAACTGCTCGTTATGATAAACAAGGTGAGCAGCACTATGATGTAATTTCGGCTTTTATTAAAACAATGCGCGGCTCTGACCCAGATGCTGCTTTATTATGGCTTGCCCGGATGCTTGATGCCGGTGAAGACCCTTTGTTTATTGCGCGGAGAATGGTGGTTTTTGCGAGTGAGGATATTGGTAATGCAAATCCGCAGGCATTACAAATTGCCGTTGCGGTGTATAATGCCGTTCATTTTATAGGATTACCCGAATGTAGGATAAATCTTGCTCAGGGGGTTACCTATTTAGCCAGTTCACCCAAATCAAATAGTTCATATATAGGTATTGAAAAAGCATTGGAAATAATTCGTTCGGGCGAAAATGCAACGGTGCCGCTATACCTACGTAATGCACCGACAAAGTTAATGAAGAATGAAGGGTATGGAAAAGGATATAAGTATCCGCATGATGCGCCGAACCATTTTATTGAGGAACATTATTTTCCGATTGATATGGAACCTATTGTACTTTACAATCCTACCGAATTGGGTGAGGAAAAGAACATAAGTGAACATTTAAGGAAATTATGGAAAAAGAGATATGATAAAGAATAACCATATATAAGAATACCCGCCGGCAACGTATAAAGTATTAGGCGGGTAAAAATATATATAGATTTATTGTTTTTGCACCAATACAGAAGAATAGTATTTAGTACCGTTTGATGATTCAATTTCAACGGAATAATAACCGGAATATGGTAAAGAAGTGCTTTTCCACTCCCCCGTATTATTTGACATGCCTTCAACCACTGTTCTACCAAGTATATCATATATGCGTACCGTAGTAAATGGTAATGTACGTATTGTAATATTATCGGAAGCAGGATTCGGAAAAACACTCAAAATAGGTTTTTCTTGTTCATGTTCATTAAGTGAAGAAGTTTCACCGAATGTAAATTCACGAATAATAGGTAAAACCATATTGCGACACATTAAAGCCCATAAGAATTCTTGTTGTTCGAAAGTATCGCCTGTCGAATCTTCAACAACGGATAAACCACGCATAAACCTTTTTTTATTGCTGTCATTTCCTATTATACGGTATGAATTCGGCACAGTATTATTTTTCAACATATCATTATGAAGAAAAAGGGAAGAATGATATGCAAAATTGTGAGTATTCTTACTGTTATTACAGTTTGGAAAAGCGTAAGAAGCAATGCTGCAATCATAAAATGGTATATAATCGGGATTAACATTATCCCATGTTGTGCCAACAGGATCAATGAATTGTGTGCCGAGTGAATCTCGAACACGGAGATATGTAGGATGTTGAGAGGAAATGAGGGTATCACCGAGCGTGTCTCTTCCCGAAGAAAATTCACCATTCGGACCCCAAAAACTATACAAAGGTTCTTGGAGACGGGTTATGAGGATATTTTTCTCATTTGGATTGATAAAACGAATAATGGTGTCTTTCAGATTTTCATCAAATTCCAAAGAACCGACCGTTGATTCTCTCAAACAAATGATATTTACTTTATCAATAACTGTATTATTATTGTCGAGTACAGAAAAACGAACTTTTAGAGCTCCACTCTTACTTTTAAAAGCAAAAGAAACAGTATCAACAATAACTTTTGTTGAATCGAAGAAAATTTGACTCAAATAATAATATGTAGTATCATATCTTTCGAATAACTGATTATATTTAATATCCAAGATCGGTGTTCTTGAATAAGTGTAATTATCATATAAACCATCAGAGGTACTTTTTAATTGATTTAGATAGGTGTTTGCATTACGCAAACCCATCCCCAAAACCATTATATCGGCTTTTGTTTGTGCGTAGATCAATCCTTGTTGTTTAGCTGTACCGGCAAAATCCAGTGCATTAGCATTAAGGTATGAACAAATGGAAATATTTTTTTGTGCGTAGCCAAATTGCAATAGCAATAGGATTATTAAAAGACTACTATAGAGTGTTTTCATGGTATTATCAAAAATATATTAATAAAAATAAAAAATTTATGGTTGACCGCAATAATTATTCGAGCATGTTTCCAAAACGATTTCATAGAGTGATTTCGGCGCGGGTAGGCTGCGAGATGTTGTCGCAAATGTAACTGTAGTCCAACACCCGTTCTGAGGTCCGCATAAAAGAACATTACTACTGATATTTGTTCGACAATTTTGCTGATTATCGCTTCGGGTAGCGGTTATAGGGTTTTGTGTAAATAATTTCCATGTCGGGTCTGTTCCATTACAACTACCGAATACGGGGTCAAAAACACTTGCACCACCAATCATCATATTTTGTGTATTACCATCAAGAGTAACCATACGTTTACCATAGGAATGATAATTCACACTATTCATAAACGGATATATACTATGTTGTATTGGTGTTAAGTTATTGGCAACACGCAAATAAAATAAATGCTGCCTGTCATTATCCCTCTGTAATATACCTGTAATTGCATAATCATCGGTACCGAGCCGCAGAATACTGAAGCCGGGTTCGGCACTATACGGTGTATTTAATGCCGAGTAAGTACCCTCCAGCGTAAAGTTTAAGTCTTGGTCAAATCGTGTTATTTAGGGTAAATTATAATCGCCGTATCGGGCATATCCCGCCAATGCTACTTCCATACCGCTATTGGCATAAATTAACTCGAACGAAGTGGCAAAAGTTAAGGCATGGGCTCTATCATATCCCGTATGGTTTTTAATTTTTGCAGCGACGGGTGTGCCGGCAAAATTCGTTTTTAAGATAAAACTATCATCCATGCTATTAAGTACGGAATAACCTGAAATAAGTATAACGGCATTTTCGCCCCACCCTTGTGGTACATGGTCTTTTTTGATATAACGGAAATCAACATCAGTAGCAAAATCAGCAGGGCGTACTTCTCCCGGCTTATTCATATCATATGTATTGGTGTATCGCATGGCACCGGGTACTGTAGGCCATACCAATGATTTTAAATCGCCGAAATAGGCAAGAACATCGGCATTGGTTGTAGCGGTTTGTGCCGAACCGACGGCAACAAAACGCCGAACAAAGTCAAGATATTTTATTGCCGTCAAGCCCGATGTTTGAATATTCATATCACATTTAAAGAATTGTAAAAAACGTATCGGTTGTAATGTGGTGGCATCTACTACATACAGGGCGGCATTAGTAGCGGTACATACCACATCTCCCGGACAGAAACCACCCGTTGGGTCACAGCTATAAGCACCCGCAATAATCAAAATCCCTTCACGTAAGCCACCGGTCGGTTTTGTGTAGAATGCTTTTACGGAATCTTGTTGAGTCGTGGGAAGAGATGCTAACCACGTTGCATTATCTACTTCTATATCATTTTGTAAACTTTGCAAATCCGTTTGGCTTACAAAGGCAATATCATTAAAAAATGTTTTTCCGACCGCATTCGTAATCCCTTGACAATATGCTCTTTCGACTCCTGTTGGGTCGCCCAAATCATCTGTAAGTACAATGCCACCGGTCGGCTCCCAACGTTCGGGCATATCACTATACCGTACCTCACTGTTAAAAGTATGTATAATGTTAACAGTATTTTCAGGTCCGGTTACTGTTTTATATAGAGAGGAAGGAACTCTGTTTTTGAGCAATCCCCAAGAATTAAGGGCTGGGTCAACATAAGGGAAAAGGTATTTACCCTGTTGTGCCGAAAGATTAAGCCCGAAAGCAATAAATAAAATAATAAAACAAATAGATTTTGTTATTTGTGTGTCTGCACGCCGAAGCGTAGTTGAATAATGTGTTTTCATAAAAAATATTAGTAAGTGTTGTAAGAAAATAGGCTTAGAATGTGTATTGCTGCTCTTTCAGGTTCATATTATGTTGTGTCCATTTTAATCCCTTTCTATAAAAAGTTTACCATCGTGATTGTATGCATCTGGATACCGTTTGAAAAATGAATTCTTCATCTTTTGGTTATGGAATATTCGTGTGAACTCTATCCGAAGGCAAAAATCTTCCTATCCGGTGGGGTAAACCAGAAAAAAAGAGGCAGTTTTGTGACACTAAAAAATATGGAAAATGTCATGCTAAAAGCGAGTCAGTATCAAGATGATATTTTTTTTAAGTGCATGTTTTGTATTTAGTTATTTGTTTGTTTGTTAGAGTTCTAAGATTTTAGAAAAAAAAACAGAGTTTTTGTGACAACAATCACGTAAAAGGTGGGTAGTTTGATGCTAATAATTGGG
>JALHLL010000174.1 GCA_022844575.1 bacterium | reverse complement strand
GTTATGTATATCGGTTTAATAACTTCACCTTCATTCAATGTAGTTTTTTGTCTCATAGAATGATTAACGGGAACTATAAAATTTTGACTTTTAGTCGTGTCGTTAATAAAATTTGCTACCATTTCGAATCGCATTGTATCGCTCAACCCGGATCCGACTGCAAGAAGAGAGATGTCTTTTGGTAGGCGAATTTCGATGCTGGAGATTGGCAGCTTTGATTTATTGGAATTCGTGAATGAGAGGGCATAAGTACGAGGTTTTACTGTTATGTCGTTTGTCTCTTCTATAAGATCGCCTCCCGCAGTTTCAAGAGGAACCGCAGCGATAATATCAACAAAATCTGTCAAAGTATCAGATTCCGTTCCTACCTTATATTTTATTATAACCGTATTGTTCCATCGAACAAATGGTGGGTTGTTAAACACAAGGTTAAATGATGCCGATTCGCCCTCTTTTAACAATCCCGAGCAATATAGTGTATCTTCGTTCGGGAGATATGTGAAGTTATTTGTTAAAGGGCTGAACTCTTTAATGTCAATAATCGGATCAGGAATAAAACCAATACCGATAACGCTAATTTTTTCTTCGGCTGAGGTGCTGTTATCAATCGGTAAGTTCAGTGTCAAAGTTCCGTTTTCTTTTGATTTCATTATTAATGATAAAGGTGTATCGCTATCGGAACTATTTTCAGGCGATAATACCCCTTCACTTTTTGATTCTTTTTCTCCACCTTTTATAAGTGAACTGTTTGTTATTGTATTCCAAGGGGATGTACTACGTTTCATATTTACATGAATTAATGTGTCGCAGCGAATACAATTAATATCAGTCATCGAAATACGTAAGAAATAGTCCAATTCGTCAATATTCTTTTTTGTAAATCCTCCTGTGTGTGGTTTCGGAAATAATAAACCTACTGTTGTATTAAATATCCCTGTAGTACCCGAATAGTTTGTTCCCCATTCGACTTCTCGAGATTTTTGGGTAGTTACTATGAAACTTGTATTCGGTGAAATCCCACCATAATACCGAAATCCGGGTCCGACCGGTGTCGGAATTGCCACTGCGCCGCCGATATCTCCGTAAATTCTCTCCCACGCTGAAGTAATAGGAGCAACCCTTCTACGTGATGCACTTACGATTGTAGCAGTCATTGTACGTATCCGTCTGTTAGGAGCAAAAGTCATGTTCATTGATATATTATCACCATTGGCGTTAATGCCTGTACTTTTAACACTATTTAGTTTTATGCGTTTATAAAAGTTATCGCAGCAATTTGGACACTTTGGAGCCGGTAAGCATAAGGTTTTCATACATATTATTACCTTTTCCGAGTTACGTAGTGTAAATGTTACACATATCGTATCCTTTTGTGGAGTTGCATATTGTAATGTACCCTTGTACTCAGTTGCTAAGTTTAAGTTACTATATGTAGTTTCCTGCCCGCCATTACTTGTTACAGTTATAGTGTTTGGGGAAACACCTGATGTGTTTGTTAGAAGCCATGAATATTCATATGTCGTATTTCCTTGCTGATTAGTAGCAAGACATTTCAAAGAAAAACGCTCGATTTCCATACATTGTTTCGGTGGACAATCGTTCGGTAATTTTACTATTATTGAATCACGGCAACCGTTTACGGCAACCACAAAT
Source organism: bacterium (assembly GCA_022844575.1). Lineage (GTDB taxonomy): Bacteria > Bacteroidota > Ignavibacteria > Kapaibacteriales > UBA961 > UBA2353. The sequence continues at coordinate 6,007 of JALHLL010000174.1, read as the reverse complement.
TGTACATTTGCAGGTGGTGTTGTGTTATTTGCAGTAAATGTACCGCAGATTGTTCCTATGCCCGAGGGTATTGTGAAACTTGAGGGTGCCATAACTCCTGCATTTGTAAGAATAAGTGCGTTTTGTTGCACACCATTATTAACGATGTCAATACAGTATTTATATTGCGGATAACCTAAATTATTATATCCGATGCAAGACATGGATTTAACTTTTTCGATTTCCAGGCAGGGCGGTGGGCATGATACTTTTCGTTCAGTGCGACAGAAAACATTATTTTGATTATCAAGCCACTCAATGGTGATAAAGAAGGGGGCTGAATTTGGTGCATTAAAACATAAACTTCCACCTGTTGATGTTATTGATAATGCTGTAGTCGGTGCATTCCATATAACTTCAGACGGTGTCAACCCACTTTGATTCCATGTAGTCGGAGCCGCTGCCGATTGCAATGTTATCCCAGCTGGAGTTTTTACTCTTATGCCTTTTAAATTTGCAATACACGATGTTATTGATAAATCCACATTATAGCAGCATTGACCGGGAGTTTTTTGGTTAGGAGAGATTTTGAAATTTAATCCGTCACATTGGTTGATCTGACACATGCGTATATTATCAATATCGCTCCATGAAACGAAAGCTCCGTTACTAAGCGAACTATTATTAACAGGCAACACCTCTATCTTTGCGTAGTCCTTATCAGCTATCCAACTGCAAGAAGTAAATGTCTGCCATGCTGTTGATGTAATTGTTGGTGTTTCGAAAATAACCATAGCATCTGCAGGTAATGTACCTCTGCTCGGAAGTGTAGAGTTGTACGCAATAACACGGACTCTTACATGATTTGGGACGAGATTATTTTGACTTGGACGTAATCGGGCGCAAAAACTCAGATCATAACGTTGTCCTTTTTTAATACCACCGCTTCCTAAGTCCTGTCTTATTGACTCTCCTACAATATTATTTCCCCACATTGCCGTATATCCTGCCGTATTATCGCAACCGCCGGATGCACTATACTGCGGAGAGTTGATGCCCGGTTTCCAAGGATTTGAAGTTGTGCTTATGTCCGATGAATTTGGGTATGTCGTCACAGATGCAAAGTTTATGTCTTGGACTAATAAACAACTTTGTAAGTTGAGTGGGGGTAGTAATAAGACATTTACACTCATTGTGCCGTAAAGACTTGATTTATAATCTACAGCATACCGACCCTTCATGATAACAATTTGATTGTTAACACCAAGCTCTTCTGAAACGTCTTGCTCTAATGTTATATCTTCAGAAAAAGTAAAAAAATCGATTTTTTTGGGGAGAGGAGTAAGTAATTCGATATTTATTCCAGGATTGTCATTACTAAAGGGATAACCGTCATCACCACCACGTGTGGGTGTAATTGTGACAAAAACCCAGTCGGGATCTGGAATCATCGGACCCTGCTCTACATTCTTAAAAAAGCAACCTTCATCTTGGTAGTATGGATCACATTTGTAGTGAGTTTTTATCCAACCATCTTTAGTTTCGTCATGAACGAGCGTTTTCCGTCCAAACTGTAACACCCTCGGTTTACAATCAACTTCTAATACCGATGTAAAATGGAGTAACATTACCAGAAACAATAAAAAATGATACCGACCAAATCGGGACAATGCGTTTGAAAAATTGTTATCATGTCTCATAATGAGAACCTTTCAGAAAGTAAAAAAAAGATTATTAACTGTTCGGTGTAAAACTACTGTATCAATTTTTGCATTTTGGTACTGGGATATACTGGATTTTTAATTTTCCTGTATTTAACATTGTTAAACAAGAAAAATTATATTTCGTAATTGGGTAAACAAGATATAAATAAGTAAATAATGTTTTAGTAATTGTAGCGTGTTGATTTTAGTATTTTTCAGAAAAAAAGATTAAGCGGTTTAAGCTAAGTACCCGTTCCAGGACAAGCAAACTTCAAATGTGAAATGCTGGTCAATATTCGCCATTGGAGGGTGTTGTTGTCAAAAAAGCTGAAAATAGGGCGTATTTCAGCTTTTTTTTTTTATCGAGAATAGTTCAAATTGAGTATTTCCGTAGTAATGGATTTATGAAATACCATCGTAATTTTGAATAAAGAATGATGATTCTTTCCTTATGCTAAGTGTATAATATCTGAATGTACTACTATGTGCTGAGTACTAAAAAGGATGTCCTTTTTAGTTGAAAAGTGTTCTCGCCAAAGCGGTGAGGTTGTATTGTAATGCTGAACTTGTATAAGAACCTAAAAAGTGTTAGGGAAAACAGTACCGATACATAATTAATACCTGTACATTATATAATAATGAAAAGGGAAGGAGTTTCCTATACAAATTCATGAATTTAATACTATATACTGGAATCCATATTTAAATACTAAATTGCTTGTGATTTATAAACAATCCTTTTTAATTCATTGAGTGTAGAGCACTTGTTAAAGGGATATAATATGACATATGAAGAAATTGAAGAAGTAATTCTGAATGCGGAGCAAGCCCTTAAAGTGTGCAGATTCAGTGTAGTGCAAGAATATGCTTTATCGGTTTTACCTATCGTAGAAAGCTCTGAAAATGGCTTGGATAGGGAAAGAATGGTTCTGTGCTATAAAGCGAACAGACTAATGTCAATCGCATTGTGGAGAAGTGACCGTTTTACAGACGCACTCCAATACTCTGAAAAACAACATTTTTATGCTCAAAAAATAAACGATACTTCTTTAAAAGCAAGCGCAAAGTTAAATCTTGGCCTAAATTGTTTGCTCTTGTATAATTATGAAGAGGCATATACGAATTTTATAAACTCACAGGAGCTATTCAGAGAGACAAAGGATGATGTAGGTGTGGCGAAAACATTATTGATGTTAGGAGATTTATACCGATTTCAGTGTAAATATAATGAGAGCTTAATAATGTATAGCGAAGCTATGAGCATCTTTGAAAAATGTGGTGAAACTGAATTAATTATTAAAGCCAGATTCAATATTGCTTTTACATACTTTCAAAGATGTTGGTATTCGGAAGCCCTGCAGATACTCGAAAATTTGGTTCTACAATGTTCTACTCCTAACCTACTCTACGATAAAGCTAATGCCTTAATGACTATCGGGAATATCTATATATCTCAATCCGAGTATATTAAATCTCTCACATACTACACACAAGCACTGCTTATTGCACAAGAGATGAAATGGACAGCATTAGTTGCAAAGAGCTCGTCAAATATAGGAAATGTCTTTCGGGCTCTTGATGATTATAAGATGGCTTTAACATATTATCAGAATGCTTATAATATACTTGAGCTACATGGCGATACTGTTGATAAGGGTATAGTTTTGGGTAATATAGGGATTTTGTATCGACACTTAGAAGATTATACAAATGCAATTGAATATCTCGAAAAATCTGTTCAGGTACTCGAATCAATAAATGCAAAATCAAGAATAGGAATGTTCATTGGAAATATTGGAATAACCTATTCGATGATGAATAATTATTCAAGGGCTTTAGAATATCTCAATAAAGCAATAATTCTTTCGGAAGAATTCGGGTCAGAGCTTGAAATAGCTCAGTTTTCAGTTAATGCAGGCAATGTTCTTATGAAGTTGTACGATTTTGATAAAGCGGAAAAATATCTTAAAGAGGGGTTGCAGACATTTGTTAAATTAGGTAGAAAACAAGAAGTTGCTGGCACAAAAGCAGATCTGGGTGCGCTGTATAGTTCAGTCAAAAATAATAACTACGATACTGAACTGGCTGAAGGTTATTTGTTGGAATCACTTGCAGAACATGAAGTGTTAGGAAGCCAATATTATATAGCATACTCTCATCGCTTAATAGCAGACTTCTATAAGCATTTGCAACGTTGGGATGAATATATATTTCACATTGAACAATATATTGATGCGTATAAATGTGTACAAACCCGTGAAGTGAAAAAACATGCCGACAGATATGGTTGGGAAAGAAAAATTGAGGAAATGAAAAGAGATAAGGAATTAGAGAGAATACGTTTCGGTCATGAAAAAGAATTACTTGAGAAAGAAATATCTCATCAAAAAAATGCCCTTCGTGCGCAAGCACGTGAAGTAGAGATCATGATACACGAATTGTTGAAGAAGAATGATATTATGCATCAGTTCCGAGCAGAAACTACGAAGTTACAGAAATATGTGAGAGGTGAGGGAATAGATATTCTTGAACACTTGACAGATAAAATTGAGCGTAATATAAAACCTCTCGAAACTATAAGCGAACTTGATAAGCAATGGTCAGATGTACATGGCGCGTTTATGCACCTACTCAAGTCCGTTTATCCTTGTTTATCGGTAATGGAATTAAAAATTGCCGCATTGCTTAATATGAAATTGACATCAACTAATATTTCCGCTATTATGTCTCTCAGTAAAAGAACGGTTGAATTTCATCGTTTGAACATTCGAAAAAAAATGAATCTCTCATCTTCCGATGATATTTACGTCATGTTTTCTCAAATATCATCGAGTCAATAATAACTCTACTCATTCAAAGACCAATCATATTCGGAATATATAATAGACCAATCTTTTGCTTTATTCTTAAATTCCGTATGGTATGGTTGAGGTAAAAAAGTAGAGATATAGTGCAGAATCTGAACAGTATTTCCACCGAAATCCTTTCCATACCATTCAAATATTTTAGATATAGAGCATAATTTTTTTGAGGCGTCGAAGGAATTCTTCGTTCTATCATTGAGAAAATTTGTTGCCTGTTCTTTAAGTTGATTATCCAGTCTATCGGCAGTATATGCCTCAGAACGCAATGCTACACAACTTTTTGCGGCGCATACAAGAGCAAAGTGTATTTCGGGTACACCAAGGGGGCGAAGAATTGTATTTTCTATTTCATTAAGTGTGTATTTTTTATCTTTCAACTCAACAAAAGCATAATCCCAAACTGCTATTTCCTTATTACCGGACTTGAGTGCGATATCGTTGATACTTTTGAGGGGATAGTTCTCGCAACAAATAAATAAAGTATAAGCATTGTACACGTTTATCCAAAATGGTATTATTTCATTCTTAGGGATTTCTTGTATAGAAGTCGCCTTAATTTGCTTAATATACTCTGCAAGACGTTTATCCTTTTTTAAGGCAGAGTATTGAACTCTCCCTTTGTGAACATAATCTTTGAGAACTGCCGTATAGAGAGTATTATCGGGAAGAGCAATAGCCAAATTACTTAGAAGTAAGAACAATGCAACAGAGATAATACATATTCTTTTCATAAACAATGCCTACTTTTTTTGAATAACTCCGACGGTTTCTTAATGATACTGACGTTTCCCGTTCAGAATAGTGTAATTGATGTTAGGATGCCTCAGTTTCAATTTTTCTACTATGGTAGCGTCATACTCAGCATTTGTTAATTAATAAGTTGCGTATGTCACAATCAAAATTTTATCCTGAAGTACATTCCACCACTGTTTGTGGTATAATAAAAGACGGGAAAGCCGTTCTGGGAGCTGATGGGCAAGTATCTTTCGGCAATACGGTTATGAAACAAACTACCAGAAAAGTGCGCAGACTGTATAATAATTCGGTATTGACCGGATTTGCGGGCTCAACCGCCGATGCTTTTACATTATTACAACGTTTTGAAGAGAAGTTAGAAGCGCAAAGAGGAAATCTTGAACGTGCCGTTGTCGATTTGGCTAAAGATTGGCGTACCGACAGGTATTTGCGTCGTTTGGAGGCAATGATGGTGATTATGAACAGCAGTAAATTATTATTAGTGAGTGGTACCGGTGATATTATCGAACCTGATGATAATATTATTGCGATCGGTTCCGGCGGACCTTTTGCATTATCGGCAGCACGTGCACTTATAAAGCATTCCTCATTGGAAGCCAGATCAATAGTGGAAGAATCATTAAAAATAGCTGCGGATATTTGTATTTATACGAACTCAAACTTAACAATAGAAGAACTTTAATTTATAACGAAATATTCTTATTC
>JALHLL010000173.1 GCA_022844575.1 bacterium | reverse complement strand
ATACCCTTGTCTGATATCAATACAATTTTGTTTTGAGTCTTAAATATATGTTGGACATCTTTATCATGAAAAATTCCCCATGTATCTTCATCTTTATAATACACAATACCACTGTAAGCATAACCGCTGTAACGTTCTCTATTATGTCTTAAAGAGACATTATTTGAATAGATAAGAGTTTTTACAGGTACGTCTTCACTATTTTTGCTTTCAATACTCCATGTTTTACCCGTATCTAAAGAACGTGCAATTCCACGAAAAGATGAGAGTGGAGGATAATTTGGGTATGAACACTCAACAATGAGAACTCCATTGCTATCAACAATCTCGGAACAGCCAGAGCCTGAGCGAATACTATTATAGTTTATTACAAATGTCATTTCCAATGTTTCTCCTCCATCGGAAGAACGATGAATACCACATTGTTTGGTAGTCATAAATAAATATTTTCCAATTTTCTGTATGCTATTCGGGGTTTGTTCAATCGGATTTTTCATCTTTTTCCAATGAACGGATTGCGCGGAAGCAGAGATTATACTTCCCAGAATAAGAAGAATAACGGTTAAATGTGGTCGAGCTTTCATAGGCATTTTTATTTTACCCTATATACCGCCTTTCTCCTCTTTTTGTTCCATTTTTGAATACTGCTATAAGTATTATAAATTAGTTTCGACCTATCCAAACAGTAAAGAGAGTAAACAAGCGTCTATTTATAGATATATCATACAAAATAATTATCAATGCAAACTATTTTACCTACCATAAGCCCTGCTCTATCACTACCGGTGCGGCTACGTGCATTTTCAGAATTAACAGGAAAAGGAGTAACAATCGCCATTATTGATTCGGGATTTGTTCCTCACCCCGATTTAATTCAACCCGAAAATCGTATCCTTGCCTATTACGATGCAGTTCACGATATTGAGGACGATATGCCGCCCACTGAGATAGAAATTTCATCATGGCATGGTACTATGACGGCATGTACCGCCGCCGGTAACGGTTATCTCTCTTCAGGACATTATCGTTCGCTTGCGCCGAAATCAAATGTAGTGTTAGTGAGGACTATGCACCAGAATAGTATTATTTCGACTCAAACGATAGTACGCGCTTTGCAATGGTGTTCAGCCAATAGTGAGCGTTTCGGCATAAAAATCATCAATCTTTCCGTTTATGCCGATGAGATTGATCACTCTCTTAATCACCCTGTAATTGCCGAAGTAGAGCGTTTGGTTCAACAAGGAATTACAATCGTTACCGCAGCAGGAAATAATTTTAATGCGCCTTTACGTCCTCCGGCAAGCGCACCCTCCGCTATTACCGTCGGCGGACTTGATGACAAGAATAATATTATCCGTAAAGATGATTCGCTCTATCAGACAACTTTCGGAAAAACGATTTTTAACAATATTAAGCCGGAAATAATAGCACCTGCTATGTGGCTTGCCGCACCCATATTGCCGCACACCTCCGTTCACAGGGAAGCGGCAGCACTTTGTGCTATGGAAGCCATGACTGACGATATGCTTTTACGGACTTTTCCACTGTTTATTGCGGAAACGCATTTGCCCTTACAACTTGTAAAAACGCAATCGGTAGCAACATTGCGTAAACATATACGAGAAAGGATGTCAACGGAAAGTATAATATCTCCACATTATAAATTTGTGGACGGTACGTCCTTTGCCGCACCAATTGTCTGCTCTGTTATAGCACAAATGTTAGAATTACGCCCAAGTCTTGACCCTACCGAGATAAAAAGCATCCTTTCGCAAACAGCGGTGCAATTGGAAAATTACCCCAAAGAGCCTCAAGGGTATGGTGTAATCAATGTGGAAAGTGCCTTGCAAGAGGTACAAAACCTAAATGAAGATGATGAGCTAAAAAGATTATAATAAAAAGAAAAGCATGTACTTATCAATAACGAAAGCAGCAGGTGGAAAATTATTTCGGAAATGATTTGCTGCCGATAAGAGTTTTTACTATTTTCGCACCAGGATTTTACATTTTATCAAAGGTTTTACGATATGGCTAAATCTTCGGAGAAACAGACGGCTGTTCAGACGAGTGTCAGTGATACAAAAATGAAACTTGCACAAGGAGCAATAGAGCAGATAGAAAAACAGTTCGGCAAGGGTTCCATTATGCGGCTGAACGATCAGAATATCGTTCCTGTCGAAGCTATATCAACGGGATGTTTGTCTTTCGATGCCGCTATCGGCATAGGGGGGCTTCCGAAAGGGCGTATCGTCGAAATCTTTGGTCCCGAATCCTCGGGTAAAACTACCGTGTGTTTGCATGTAATAGCCAATGCTCAAAAAGCCGGCGGTTTGGCAGCATTTGTTGATACGGAACATGCTTTGGATATTAAGTATGCCCAGCGTTTGGGTGTTGACTTGAATAATCTTTTGCTTTCACAACCGGAATTTGGCGAACAAGCATTGGAAATTGTGGAAACATTAGTTCGCTCCGGCGCAATAGATGTAGTAGTTATTGACTCCGTAGCCGCTCTTACTCCCCGTGTAGAAATAGAAGGAGATATGGGTGATGCTCAAATGGGTTCACAAGCACGACTTATGTCGCAAGCAATGCGCAAATTGAATGCAGCCATAGGCAAATCGAATACCCTTGTCATGTTCACCAATCAATTACGTAATAAAATCGGCGTAGTTTATGGCAATCCCGAAACAACCACCGGTGGTAATGCTCTCAAGTTTTATGCATCCGTTCGTATGGATATACGTAAAAAGGATGTAATTAAGGATGGACCGGAAATTGTAGGAAATCGTGTACGGGTAAAAATTCTTAAAAACAAAGTCGCCCCGCCATTCAAGGAAGCGGAGTTTGATATTATGTATAATGAGGGTATCTCCAAAGTTGGTGATATGCTCGATATAGCACTTGAAAACGGTATTATCAATCGTTCAGGTTCGTGGATGACCTATAAAGAAGAACGTGTGCAAGGACGAGATGCCCTTCGTAAACTTCTTCAGGACAATAGTACTCTCTTCGCTCAATTGGAAGGAGAAGTACGCGAGGCACTCGGAATGCCTTTGGAAAAGTAAGCGTAAGATTTAAAAAACTTTATAAAAAAGCACGGGATTGGCAGTTTTGTCAATCCCGTTTTGTTGATGATAACCTACTACTAAATGTCTCTTGTATGTCAAGCCCTATTAGTTTTGGATTAACTATATTTCTATTGAAATGTAAGCTACCCCATATAATGCTTCCTGAAAGCACATCATTCAATGGAAAATTGTTATTTTTGTTTATATCATTCATGTCTGGTAACGCCTTAAAAGCTGATAACACGTAATTTACTTTACTTTTGAGGGGAGTAGTTTTTGCTGAATGTTCAAGCTTGACTTATGACCTCATAGAGTAGTTAAACTGTAAGCCTGCTATAAACTAGGTGTCCGCGTTATAATATTTTATCAAAATTATTAATAAAATTTATTTTTTCTCAACAGTAATATTGAAAGGGAGAGCTTTGTGAAAACACGTTCCATTTTGTTTAGTTTAATGTTATTATGTGTTTCATATTATGGCACATCGCAAGAGATATCGCAGAATAAGCTATCTTGGAAAACACAGGCATACTTCACTGCTAATGGTGTCAAGGCATTGGGAAATAGCGATGATATTTATAGTATTGGCTATGGTTTTAATGGTGGTGTATTTTTGCGTCAAAGTGAGAATCTAAGTTTCTCCGTTAATACGGGATATTACTTTATCCCAACAAAAAAAGAATCAGAATTACAAACTTTCTTCTTTGAATTCTCTACATGGCAAGAACAAATAATCCCTATTACCGGCGGAGTTCATTGGCGAACCGAAGGTGCCTCGTTTCAACCTTATGCGGGCTTGGATGCCGGACTGCTTATCAGGTATATTTCGTTGAACAGCTCTTTCTTAGGATTAACATCTTATATATTTGACAGACAGATCTATTTTGTCGTCACACCTAAAGTAGGATTTAATGTCCCTATTTCTTCTCAATGGGGAATAGATATGAATGTACAGTATACGCGTGTATTTGTTGATGATATGCAATGGAATGGTTTACTCAATGCAAATTTGGGTCTTACATATAATTTAGACTGATCCTAACCTTCATACGAATCAGATGATCTAATCTTAATCCCTTACTGAGTAAGGGATTTTTTTTGTACACCAAACAACCTTTCGATGCAAAAATGGAGCATGTAAATTCACACCTTCTCTGTAAAACAAAAATTACAAGCGAATAGCTGTAACTGAAAAGAAAATTTGGCAAACATCCTTCCTGAACGCCCCACCCTATAACAAAATTCTTACCCCATGGGTATTTCCTATTAAATATATTTGGTTAACGCTATTTTTATTTCATTTAGGAATATCAGATGAAAACTCTTTTTCTATGTTTCATACTTCTTATAATGTTTGCAAATCTGCAAGCACAAACAATTAATACCGATTTTAATGAATTTCCGAATAATGGTTATGTTACTTGTATTAAATACACGGAAAATTTTGTTTACATAGGAGGTAGTTTCACTTCGGTCGGTGTGCATCCTATTAGTAAAGTAGCACGGTATTTTAGCAATACAGGTACAATAGATACTTCATGGCATCCTATCCCTAATCATGATGTAAGGGCAATAGCGATTAAAGGAAATGATATATACTTGGCGGGAGCATTCAGCAGGATTGGGGATGTTGAGAGAAAAAATATTGCAAAAATATCGTCAAACTCCGTACTCGATGCCCAGTGGTATCCTAAAATAATCGGCTTCGACGGTAGAAGTACCATCGTAAATCAAATTGCCATTAATGAGGGATTTTTATATATTGGTGGTGTATTCGATTCCGTAAATTCCATTAGTACTGAAAATATCGCACGAGTTTCCTTAACCGGTGCTGGTGAAACGGATTTTGATTGGATTCATTTTCTTGGTGGTAGTGTTTTCGACTTTGCATTTACAGACTCGGATGTCTATGTAACTGGCGCATTTTCCTATGTTAATAATTTTGATATTCATCATCTCACTAAAATTTCACTTCATGGTGGTGGAGTGGACTCACTTTGGAAGCCGAATCCGAATTCACTGGTATTTTCGGCACAGATTTTTAATAATATGCTCTATGTAAGCGGTGGATTCGGTGCATTCGGGGTTACATTCTATTTTGAAGATGGCGTGTGGAAATATTCAGGTGGGTATCCTATAAGTACATTTGCTCGTGTTGAGCTTGGCGGGAGTGGAAGAGCTGACACAACGTGGAAAACCAACCCGAACGGTCAGGTTTTATCTTTTGCGATTTCCGATAGTAACATTTATGTAGGTGGTGCATTCACACAGATAGGTGGAGGAAACCATGCAGGATTAGCTAAGTTATCTCTTAATGGAATTGCCGATAATTCTTGGAATACAGAAGTAAATGGCGGAATTTTTTATAATGCTTTTGAATATGACAGAACATTATCAAGATTATATTTTGGGGGATATTTTACAGTCCCCTCGGATAATTTAGGAATTATCAATGATAATCAAAAAGCAATCAATCCTAATATTTATTTGACAGCCGGGTCATTAAACGGTGATGATAATACTTCGGTTAGTTTTTGGCTTGATAATATGGGAGCAGACAATAATGCCGAACAAACTCTTCCACAAAGAAAACCCAAATATCGTTCTATCTCATCTTTTACTATTAATGGTAATCCTGTTGTCGAATTCGGACAGGATAAAGGTATGTCAATACAAGGAAGCACGGAAGTGAGCGGTGGAATTTCCAAAACGATTTTTGCGGTTATAAGAACGGGTAATGAAGTAGTATCCCGACAAGTGATTTTTGAAATGGGCGGTGTGGCATCGGGCTTTAATATGTACATACAGGGCTTTAAACTTTATGCCGGAGCTTGGAATAGCTCAAATGCTTGGCATGCCTCAAGGCAAATACTTTCCAATCGCACTTATCTTGTTCAATTTACATACAACGGCTCAAAAATGCGTCTGTCAATTAATGGCATTAACGGCGAGGTAAGTTCCGTCAATTATACCGTTAATTTCTCTTCACCGACAATTCTCGGTACGAATAATGATATTGGGGTCGGAGCCGTGATTGATCAGACACGTTTCCATAATATACCTTATAATGGTGCATTCGGCGATTCATTCAAGGGTCAGATTGCTGAAATTATGGTTTTAAATACAACGGATGCTAATGAGCGCAATCAGGTTTTTACCGCTTTTAACAACAAGTATAAATTCGGCGCATTAATGCAACCGCTTCCTAAACAAAACGATGATGAGAATATTGTTAGTACTGAAACTACCGATCAATCGGAACTCTTTACATATCCTAACCCTTCGTCGGATTATACTGAATTTCACTGCCCTGAAAATATTAAAGAATTATATATATATTCTTTGCAAGGGGAAGTACTCCATCATGAAACATCAATAAATAATAGACATATTACAATAAGAACTGATTCATACCCTTCAGGCAGATACGGTATTACTACTCATACTGAATCGGGTGTGTATCATTCATTACTTACAATAGTCAAGTAAAATAGACCTATGCAATTCCTTTATAACAACATAAGATATTCACATACATTCTCTTTAGGAATTTCATTACTGTTTATCTTATTTTGTACGGCAAATGCACAAATAAAGTTCTCGCTTACCGAAAATTTTCCTCAAGACAATATTCTTACCATTGTTGTAAACACGGTTTATAATGAGATTTATATCTGTACATCCACCCGTGTATTCGTTTCATCAGATAAAGGTGCTTCATGGAATAAAATTGCCAATCCGGGTTCTATTACAGTCAATACACTGTACTGTACATCAACCGGCAAATTATACGTCGGTGTAGGTAAAACCCTAACAAATCCTACCGTCGGTATTTTGGAATATGATAGGATTAACAATACATGGTTACCACTACAAGGTTCCCCACCGGATATTACGGCAATTCTGGAAGAAAAAGACGGTAATATCTTCGTTGGTACCGGAAATTATGATAATTACTTACCATTACCTATCAATAAAGGAACAGGGTTTTACCGTTTTTCAGCAGGTTTGTGGAATCCCGTTAACACAAACTTCGGATATTTATCGGGTAATTCTGTATTTCCGGCAATAAGGCAAATGATATATACGGAACAAGGTACTCTACTTGCTGCGACATACGGTAATGGTGTTTGGAAAATGGAAAACAATTCTTGGGAACTGTATGGAAAAGGCATTCATAATAATTTCGTTAACTGTATAGCACAATTAAAAAACGGCTCTATAATTATTGGCACGGATGATGGTTTTGAAATAGAAAATAATGGTGCATGGAATAAAATAAACGAACTGAATGGTGAAACCGTTCGCGCGATTTCTCAAAACGATTCAATAATTCTTATTGGAACGGGATCATATCATTGGCAAACAAAACCTGTTCAGGGAACAGTTCTCTCTTCTTCTGATGAAGGTAAAACGTGGATTAAGAATTTATCATATCCACAAACTATGGGTACTCATGATATTAAAAAAATCGGAGGAGATTCCTTCTTATTGGCAAGCACGGGATTATGGTTCACCGACAATGGTGTAGGATGGAGTGAGTTAAAAGTCAATACAGGTGGCAATAGAACCGTACAAATTACAACGAATAATAAAGGCG
>JALHLL010000172.1 GCA_022844575.1 bacterium | reverse complement strand
AAAACGCCTTACGGATATAGGAAAATGCGCTACTTTATTACCGGAGCTTTCCGTTGCTACGCTTAATGAGGAGGAATTGCTACGGATAAGACCATTCACTTCCCCTATACCTGCTCGAACAATCTCCGTAGTATATCACCGAAGTATGATAAAAAGAAAGATTATAGAAGCACTAACTGCAGTTATCAGAGAAAGTGTTCCTAAACATTGGCTTAATACCGATGAGATGAAGTCAATACCTTTGCGTTATTAAACAAGCCGGAATTACAAAAACCGACTCAAATAAAGTTCCGTAAAAATTCGTAGTTTGCAGAATGGGTGTTTTATATGGTGTATGAGAATTGTACATACGGTCATATACCTAAAAACTATACTGAACATGATAATAACGACGGACGCAATAATACTCCATAGCCGAAAGTTCAGCGATTCGAGTAAGATACTGGTTGCGTTTACACGCGATGAGGGAAAGGTATCGCTTATTGCAAAAGGTGCAAGAAACCCTAAAAGCAAGTATGGTAGCAGTTTGGAACCTTTATCATTTAGCTCGCTTACTATTTATAAAAAACCTCAAAGGGAATTGCATACTTTAGGAAAGGCGGAAATTATTACGCCGATGCGTCGTTTAGCTTCCGATTATGAAAAACTGACGGCAGCACTTACAATTGTAGAAGCAGTGAATCTGACGCAAGTGAACGATATGCCCCACGTTGAATTGTTTGCTACTCTCCATGCAACGCTACAAGAACTTAATAATACCGAAGGTAATGAATTTGCATTTTCATTGTGGTTTCAATTCCAGCTTGCAAAACTGATGGGTTTTATGGTGGAAGCGGAAACATTTTTAGATACGGGTTCTCCTATTATTGCCGAACCGTCTCATCATTATGTTATGTCCATTGCAAATGGTGGTATTTTATCTGCCGAAACTTCGCAATATGCTTCAGGTTACCGACTTACGGCACAGGAGTTGGATATTGTGAATATGCTTTGTTCCTATAATTTATCATTGGTACATACAATTCACATACAAGAAATGGTGAAAGCGCGTCTTGTAGATTTTATGACTCAATATTTCAGTTTTCATTTAGATAAACGACTTAACTATCGGTCACAACGTTTACTAATAGATATGCCGATTTCTTTACCTTCAGCCGAAGTATGATACTTGATATTCTTATTACTTTATTATTAGTCGGGCTGAACGGTTTTTTTGTTGCGGCTGAATTTGCTATTGTAAAGGTGCGATTATCGCAAATAGAATTGATTGCGAGAACAGGTAATCCCTTTGCTCCGATGGCAAAAAAAATTGTGGAGCATTTGGATTCTTATCTTTCGGCTACGCAATTAGGCATTACCTTAGCAAGTCTTGGTCTTGGCTGGGTGGGCGAGCCCGTTGTATCGAAAGTAATAGGACAGTTATTGCGTGGGCTTGGTCTGAATCTTCACGAAGATACCTTACATAGTATATCTCTTCCGATTGCTTTTTCCATAATTACGGTACTTCATATCGTTCTCGGAGAACTTGCACCAAAATCACTTGCTATTCAAAGACCCGAAGCAGTAACTTTGGCTACAAGCATACCCTTACGGATGTTTTATATCGTATTCAAACCATTTATATGGATATTGAATACGATTGCGAATAGATTATTACGGATGATAGGTGTTGAACCCGGTTTGGAACAGGAACTACACAGTGCCGAAGAGATACGGTATTTGATAGAAGAGAGCAGTAAGGGCGGAATGATGGAAATTTCCGAAACCGAACTTATTAGTAATGTATTTGATTTCGGTGAAACGACAGCCGCAAGCATTATGGTGCCGCGAGGTAATGTATGCGCTATAGATATTGCATTAACGGGCGAGCAAATGTTTGCCAAAGTGCTTGAAGAAGGATATTCTCGTATGCCCGTTTATAAGGGGAGTATAGATAATATTCTTGGAGTAGTTTATACAAAGGATTTGGTAATGCTTATGAATTACCGAAATCTTATAGTAATACAGGATATAATGCGGCCTGCTTTTTTTGTGCAGGAAGGCGATAAAATTAAAATGATTTTACGTGAAATGCAGCGTCGTAAAGCGCACCTTGCTATTGTTTCCGATGAGTTCGGAGGCACTGCCGGCATTATTACTCTCGAAAATATTATGGAGGAACTTGTCGGCGATATACAAGATGAATACGATGAAGAAAAGCCGGATATAGTGAAAAAGAGCGATGGTGAATGGACTATTGAATCCGGTGTTTCCATAGCTGACCTAAACGATATGTTACCATTTTCTTTACAAGATGGCGAGGAATATGAAACCCTTGGCGGTTTATTGAATAAAACTGCGGGATATATTCCCGAAGAACAAGAAATTATTCGCCTTGGCGATTATGAAGCCACAATTTTAAAACGCACAAAAAGGCGTGTTGAGCAAATAAAACTGAAACTTATTAAAAAAAATACGGAAGCATCACACCAATAATTCCGTTTATTACTTTTTTTCCCTATGCCAATTGTTTTAGCAATCATATCATATCTTATAGGAGCGATTCCTACAGCTTATTTATTAGTACGTTTTACACATGGTAAAGATATTCGTAATGAAGGTACGGGTAATGTAGGCGCACGTAATACCTATGATATTACAGGGAAAAAGCACTTAGGAATAATGGTAATGCTTATTGATATGGCAAAAGGATATATTCCTGTTGTTTTGGCGGGTATCTTGATTCCAAATGATTTTATTGCCGCAGGTACAGCGGGTGCTTTAGCTTTAATCGGTCATAATTTTAATATTTTTTTAAAAGGTAAAGGTGGTAGAGGGCTTGCAACAGCAGCCGGTATATCATTGGCAATTAACCCGCTTTGGTTAGTAATATGGCTTATTATGTTTGCGACGGGATATTATGTAATACGCCGTAATGTACATGTCGGGGCTATGGCGGGAACAATAGGTTTGGCATTACTTATTTATACGACACCACCCGCTCTGATTAAATTGACAATGATGATTCCCTATACAGATGTGATGGGAAAACCCTTTTCCGAGATGACCCAACATACTATTTTGGTATTATTTCTTTGTTTGCAAATTTTTATCCGCCATGTGCAACCCATCCGCGAGTTAATAATGGAATGGAATACGGAGAAAGATGAAGATTAAAAGGACAAAGTATATTACTTTACTTAGAACAAGAAAACCTCTTACCGACTTCAGGAATGCCCCAGATAGTGAGAAAACCCTTTTGGGAAAGGTTCCGATAATATACATTATGTCTTTTTCTTTTTGGAGTAAAGAAATCGCTTTAGAAAAAATAGACAGTTCAATACAAACGTCAACACGTTCATTATTCATGAGAGGATAAAACTGTATAGAACTTTATACTGAGAAGTGACTATAACGACTTCAATACCTTGTAAAAGGAGTTGTGTATTTGCTTCGATATATATTGTTTTATTATACGGGACTCTTCCATTGAAAGTAAAACTAATCCTGCCGGCTCTCACTGAAGCCGAAAGTCCGTTTTGGCGACCAATTAAGTATTCATTGTTTCCTCCGCTTGGTTTAGCTACATTAGCAGCGTATTTATCACCGGAGGATACAATTGACTTACAGGATCAGCATATCGAAACTCTTAATCTGGAAGATAATCCTGATCTTGTTATTATTCAGGTATATATAACAAATGCATACCGAGCTTATTCGATAGCTCAGCACTATAAAAAAAGAGGTGCATACGTAATTCTTGGTGGTCTTCATGTAACCTCATTACCCCACGAGTCGGCACAATTTGCAGATACGATATTTATTGGTCCAGGTGAAGACACCTTTCCTCAATTTCTAAAAGATTTTAAAAATAAATGCCCGGAAAAAGTATATACTTCGCGTATTAGAACTCTTGAAGGTATTCCTCCCATAAGAAGAGATTTAATAAAAAGAAATATGTATTTGGTTCCTAATTCCATTGTAGTAACAAGGGGATGTCCGCACCACTGTACATTTTGTTATAAAGATGCCTTTTTTGAGGGTGGAAAGTCCTTTTATACGCAAGTTGTCGATGATGCTTTAGCTGAAATAGAGCGTTTGCCGGGCAGGCATTTGTATTTTTTAGATGATCATCTATTGGGTAATGCAAGGTTTGCCTATCAGTTATTCGACGGAATGAAAGGGATGAATCGTGTCTTCCAAGGCGCGGCTACAGTCGATTCCATACTTAGAGGTAACCTAATAGAAAAAGCTGCTGAAGCGGGATTGCGTAGTTTATTTGTCGGCTTTGAAACCTTTTCTCCGGAGAACCTGAAGCAAAGTAACAAAAAGCAGAACCTGCAAAAGGATTATGTCCTTGCCGTCAATCGGCTTCATTCATTAGGTATCATGATTAACGGTAGTTTTGTTTTCGGGCTTGATAGCGATGATCGGGGTGTCTTTGAACGCACTGTTGAGTGGGGTGTCAAAAATGCAATAACAACCTCAACATATCATATTCTTACTCCTTACCCGGGCACGCAACTCTATACGGAGATGCAACAACAAGGAAGAATTGTATGCTCCGATTGGAATATGTATGATACCAGGCATGTAGTGTATAAGACAATGTCAATTACTGCCGAAGAACTTGAAAATGGTTATCATTGGGCATATAAGGAATTCTATAAATGGAACAATATTGTCAGATCAAGCATAAATCACGATTCGTTGAAGCATCAGTTGAAGCATTTCTTCTATACAGGTGGATGGAAAAAATTTGAGGCGGTATGGAATTTCCTTATTAAAACAAAAAATCTACACAATATGTTACCCATATTGGAATCCGTATTATCAAAAGTACGACAGAAAAGTCCTCAAACAAATAAAACCGAACCACTACAACAGAGAGCTCTCATTGATCATAAATTTTAGTGTAATTTTTTAATATATTAGTCTTAGCACTGCAATAATTCCATGCTTTGCAACAACTCACATCAAATACCGTATGGAATAATTATTATTTATTATAGTATTCGAAATGAAAGCAGCATTATATACTCAATACGGCTCACCCGATGTAATTTTTATAGGCGATGTACCGAAACCGATACCGAAAGACGATGAAATTCTGATAAGAGTAATGGCAACAACAGTTAACAGAACCGATTGCGGTTTCCGAAGCGCCGAGTATGTAATCTCACGATTATTTAGTGGAATTTTCAAGCCCAAAAATCCTATTCTTGGAAATGAATTTGCCGGTATAGTCGAACAAGTTGGTAACAAAGTGACATCGTTCAAAGTTGGGGATAGAGTATTCGGTTATAATGATATAACATTCGGCGCACATGCGGAATACATGGTTGTACAAGAGAAAAGTCCTGTATTAGTAATGCCGAACTCATTGACATTCGAGCAAGCAGCCCCGATAGTTGAAGGGGCACATTATGCCTTATGTGATATAAGAGCAATGAAAATTAAAAAGGGTGATAGAGTACTGGTAAACGGGGCTACAGGTGCAATCGGCTCTGCTGCTGTTCAACTACTGAGATACTTCGGTGCTGAAGTAACAGCCGTTTGCGGAACAAAACATCTTTCTCAGATAAAAGCATTCGGAGCTGTGAATGTTATTGATTATACAAAAGAAGATTTTACGAAAATAAATGATCAGTTTGATGTTGTGTTCGATGCAGTCGGTAAAAGTACCTTTGCTAAGTGTAAACCCATTCTAAAAAGCAATGGTATTTATATTTCTACCGAACTTGGGCCAAATTTGCAAAACCCTTTTTTGGCGCTTATTGCCCCATTTACGAAAGGAAAAAGGGTACTGTTTCCTCTTCCTACGATAACAAAAGAAGATATTTCATTTCTTCTTGATTTAGTTCAGAGAGGTATTTTTACGCCCTTAGTTGATAGAACATATACATTAGATACTATTCGATTGGCACATGAGTATGTAGAAACGAGAATGAAAGTAGGCAATGTTATTGTCTCTGTTACACAAACTCTTTAGTTTGCTTTTACAACAGTATTCGAACACACAGTACGTATTTCTTCTCATTTGAATTGTAAATTCATGAAATTTCTTAATTTGGATGAGTATGTAGTTCCCTGTGATGTCATTTTTTGCCAAATGTTATGTCTTCTTCCGAAAGCGGTACTATAGAAGAACGATTAATGCAATTTAAAAAGATTGCCGAGTGTATTCCTTCCATTAAGGTAAAGGGGGCGAGTATGCCATACCTTTCATTCAATGGTCATATGTTCTCATTTCTTGACAAAGAAGGAAACATGGGATTGAGACTTCCGCGTAATGAAAGAGAGACCTTTATAAGAGAACATAATACGCGTTTATGCGAAGCGCATGGCACCATACTAAAAGAATACGTTCTTGTGCCTGAGGAGATATTTCTGCAGACGAAAATGATGCAGAAATACTTAGCCCTCGGCTTTGAATATGTCTCATCATTAAAACCGAAACCAACAAAACGAACATAAAGCGTGCACCTTCGATACAGTTTAATATAGTATTTCGCAGGTGTATGAATTTTATAATGATTCGTTTTTTTGGTTTTTTTTAAACTAAAATATGATTGTATTTCGAACTATATAGAAGGATGAATGTATGGTAAATGTTCTCACTGAAATTAGCATAAACAGACCGATTGACATTGTTGCAGGGTATGCTGCAAATCCGGATAATGCGCCGGAATGGTATATCAACATAAAATCTGTGAAATGGAAAACCCCAAAACCTCAACAAATTGGTTCGCAAATTGATTTTATTGCCCATTTTTTGGGTAAAAAGCTTTCATATACTTATGAGATAAAAGAGTATATACCGAATGAAAAACTTATTATGCGAACGTCTGAAGGTCCTTTTCCTATGGAAACAACATATACTTGGCATTCTGTAAATAAAGATACAACACATATGACCTTGCGTAATGCGGGTTATCCATCAGGTTTTTCGAAAATAGTAGCCCCGTTTATGTCAAATATGATGCGAAGAGCCAATAATAAAGATTTACGTACAATCAAAAGTATTCTGGAAAAAGAATAATTATATAATTTTTATTAACCATACCGTAGAATAAATGGCAATTAATACAAGCTTAATCGCGAAAGCGGATATTATTATCAACGCTGAAACCGAAAGGGTTTGGGAGACACTTACAAATCCCGAACTCATAAAACAGTATTTCTTCGGAACGAATGTTGTTTCGGATTGGAAAAAGGGTAGTGAGATTGTTTTTCATGGGGAATATCAAGAACAACGATACAGAGATAAAGGTATAATTATTGAGAGCAGAGTAGCCGAATTTTTGCAGTACACATATTGGAGTAGTTTTTCGGGGCTTGAGGATATACCCGAAAACTACTCATTAGTAGAATATAAGCTTGTACCAGAGCAAGGCACAACCTTATTAACATTAACTCAAACAGGATTTGCCAATGAACAAGCGCAAGGACACACGCAGAATGCTTGGGAAAAGGTACTTTTAAAGATAAAAGAATTGACTGAAGGACAATAATTCTATATAATAAATCGTTCTGTTTTCTATTACACTAATTTTATGAGTATTGTTGAGAAATTAGCTTCCGCATTAGGAAGAAGAGATGAAGTTCCCAATCAAGAATTAGCTGAACATATTGTAAAGACAAATGATGCTGATTCTGTAAAAGAATTATTTGAATGCTTCAGTCAAAAAAACAAAGATATTCAGAATGATAGTATTAAAGTAATTTATGA
>JALHLL010000171.1 GCA_022844575.1 bacterium | reverse complement strand
ATTGCTCCGCCCTCTTTGCCTTTAGAAACCATCAGGTATAAACGCCTACCTTCCTTTACAACGGAATTTGGTAAAGGATTTTGATTCAACACTATACCCTCTGCTGCCTTATCGCTGAAAACTTCCCTTACTTCCTGAATATTTAAGCCGAGCTCTTGCAATTCAGCTGATGCTTTCTTTACATTTTTACCTACTAATGCTGGAACAGTAACTTCTTTACCTGCATGTATCATCATCGGAAAGATTGCATAGTTCAGCAGCAAAGCAAATGCGAATATGAATAAAACAAATGCCGAAAATGTAAAGATTGTTCTTTGTCGGCTCGGAGTATCGAGAAACTCTTTAGAAAAAATCTTTTTTGCCATGTTATTGTAACTAATTTCTACAAAATTACAACTTCCGTAATGAGTCAAGCTTAAGATGTGGTATTTTTGGTACACAGCCATCACGCTTTATATGAAAAAAATGAAAAAAATAGTTATTTCCGTATTAGTTCTACTCACTGCTTCTCAATATGTGTTTTGTGGTGCGTGGACACAACCCAAAGGCACATTGTTTGCCAAGACATATTTCGGCTCCTTCTCTGCTGCACGATATTGGGATAAAGACGGGCAATCAGTAACACAAGCAAGAGAGTTTTATGATGTTGGTTCGAAACTTTTCAAAACATATCCCAATGGCAGGTCATATACTCTGGATTTTTCTGCATTGATTACCGGAGTATATGCCGAATATGGTTTAACAGATGAGTTTACGGCAATACTTGATATGCCTTACGGTTTTTTCTCTTTGAAAGAACAATATGAAAGAGACCCTGATACTTCAAGCCCGACTTATGCGCAAAAACCGATACGTAATGAACTTTCCATCAATTCATTCGTGTGGTATGGAATAGGGGGACGATATTTAATAAGAAGCGGTAAAACCGTTACTTCGATTGCGGCTGGTGTACGAATTCCGCCGGGATTTAAGCAAGGGATTTTTGCTGATACCGTTAAGAAACCTTTTTTAAGCGATGGTGCTTTTCAAAAGTGGGTGGCGGTGGAAATAGGAATACCTTTCTCAGACGGTTGGTTTGAGAGCGAATTACGGTATCATTCTCGTGATGAAGAATTGCATGATGAATTCTTTTTTCATGCCGAGTACGGTAACAAAAGTACTGAAGAAATTATGTTGAAATTTGCTGCTGATGTAAATATAGGTTTAGGAAATACATCAGATTTTCCCGCTTTCGACACAAGAAGAACATTACTGAATGAAACATACGGAGCGCTATCCGTAGGAGTTATCGTAAAAGCAACTGAAGAAATCTTCTTTGATTTTACATATCAGGTGCGACTCTTCGGTACAAACACATGGGGTTTGAATGGCGCTGTCGGTGGTGTTGGTATAAAAACCGCTCTTTAATTACCGTAGTATCGTTAATGGAGTTGTATCACTATTAATACCGTCCGTAAGAATGAGAGTGTAATTGCCTGATTCCAACTGTTCTATATTTATATTCAAGAAATACCTACCTGATTCCGATAATATTATATCTTTTTCAATTCTCCGATTACCATCAGTACCCACTACGATAACCTTTAGTTCTTGCATATCATGATGGGAAACTAATTCCATCGTTGCAATATCGGAAACAGGTTGCGGATACAATGATGTAATGGAAAGAACTTCCTTTTCACCGACACCTGTAATTTTAACCGGAACATCGCACTGAAAATTATAGACTTCGTTAACTTGTAGGGCTTTACCGGATACTAACAATTTCCTATCAGAACAGTTATAACGAACTGTTATTGCATCTTCATCAAAAACATTATCAGCGTACTTAGGTTCATAACAAATTACAAAAGGTAAAGAATCTTTTGGCGCTACTGTAAGAGGAAATTGTGATGGAGGGATTGAATACCGGATATTGTAATCAAGAACAAATGAAGTAAGATTAAGCGGGTATTTTCCATAATTAAATAACATGAATGTGTCGCATTTCATTGTTCCAATATTAACGCCCCCAAAGCTCATTGTATTATTGTTGTTTAACGGTAAGCCTGAGAATGACAATGTATAACCGGGAATTGCACGATAAATGGTGGTTGAATTACCTGTAGAGTCAATTGCTTTTAAAGTAAACTCAGCATCTTGATTTACATCATTCACGACAACTTTAATGACCGAACCTGCGCTATCCTTAGATACAATCTGCACTGAACAATTTATAAGAAGAGAATCATAAATTACGATTTCACGTAATCCCAAATCCGTTTCTGCAAGTTCCGTAAATATAATATCCCAGTTCGTTCTGCAAATATCTGATACAATACTCGTATCGGGAGCAATTCTATCAACAATGGTTTTGAAAGACATTGCATATGCAGATCTGTTAATACAGTCATTTCCTATTATGAGCGTGTCAACGAAGATACTATCCGTGATACTGTTAAAACATATTATTATTTCCCGCTGCTCACGTGGTTTCAAAATAATCGGTAAACTTTCCGTTATAGAAAAGCCCTGATTTTTGTTCTTTAATGTCAATTCAGAAACTGATTGAGTAAAACCGCCGTAATTTTCTATCGTAATAGGGAAGCAGAATTTTCTACCTGCAGCCAATTTTTTACTAAATACAATAATATTATTATTCTCATTCTGATTTACGGAAGCTACAGTAAATCCCGGTATTGTATAAGCTTTTTCAGTCTTTTGAAACACGGAATCAGTTGCAATTACCGTGAAAGAACCATCTAAAAACTTGTTGAGTAATGACACCTTTACATTAATGGAATCAGCAGAAGTGTTAAGGATGGATTCTGCTTTTACATTTGTTTTTAAAACTTCGGGTAATTCAACTGATAAAATCTTAGAATCGCCGGGTAAAGTGTCGTAAATAGTCGCAGAAAAATCAAAACAATCGGATACACTACTCATTTGCGGTGGGTTATTATCCAAAGGTCTAAACCGCATACCACCAACATATCCGTATGAAACAGCATTACCATAACCATATACATAAATACCAATAGGCCTTGTACATGAAATCGTATGAGTTCCATCGCCCACAGTTTGAGTGGAAAATGAAAAACCCGATTGAGGTATTTGAGTAAACACATTTTTGTTTAGTATCTTCTCGTCTAAAGTTACCGAATCAAGTGCTATATCGGGAACAACAATCGTAACAAATTGAGAAGTATATTCTTTTCTAAAATCACGAACCACTTGCGGATTGATAAACAAATATGAATTGAGAAATTGGTCCGTTGGCGGTGTAACTGTCATAAAAGGATCGCCCGGTTTGAAATTACCTGAGCCGGTTCCATCACCTGATGTTTTTTTGTACGAGGTTACTAAAATTGGTTTTGAAGATGTTATCCTTGCTGCTTTAGTCAAAGCCGACTCATAAAAACCGCCTCTGCTTATGATTGCTGTTTCTACTCCATTCAAAAAGATTTTTGTCGAATCATATGCAGCAAGCATTCTGTACAAATCTTCACCATCTTTGTTTACTTGATCCGGTACGGCAAATGGGACGACTACCGTGCTCTTGCCCCACGCTTCAATTCCGGGTAACTGTTCAAAAAGCATATCGCGGGAACCACTCGCTAAAGTTATCGGCAATTTAGAACGTTGATGACCACTAAATACAGCAATGGGTTTGGAAGAACTAATGAATGAACCCGTCAGATCCGCTTCCGTATCCCCACCTTCTGTCACTTCAGTGTTTGCTTGTACTAAAAAGGACTGCCCTTTATCTAACGTGATCGAGAAAGGAGCACTATTTCTTCGTGATGTCAAAACCTTCGGTTCTATTCTTACTTGCGTGTTATCCTCAGTTGCAAGAACAACAAACTGAGAAGGGGTGGAGTTATTACCTATTCCATCGCTATTATAACTCGCTACGCAGTAGCTTTTACTTAATACATCAGTGGGTAAAATAAGGGCAGCATCGGTAGATGTCTGTGCATGGCTCAGGGCATAAACAGTGATTTCTTCATCCGATGTAATATGAAACGCTTGGTCGGAAATAATTTCATCTTGCCTGCCCGGATTTGTTGTTTGCCCACTATAATTAAAACCGAGTATTTCGTAATTCTTCCATAAATAGCTGAATTCATATACCCTTTTTGTGTCTATTATATTTATTATGCTTGTTTTAACATTCCCTGTTTTGTCTGTAGCTACAATACTTACCGAAGTAGGTTTAGTGGCAGCGATATAGATAAACAAAGAATCTTTAAAAAATTCCTCCGCGAAACGTACTTCATTATGATAATTGGGTGGAAATACTAACCAAAAATCTTTTCCAAGATTATCGGCATATTTAATCTGGCTAAACATTGCCATAGGCAGGAGAAATAATATCAGGGGTAATATTTTGCGTGCCATCGTATAATATCTCCATTATTATCGAAACTATTTTATTTTAGTTCGTGTAAAAGTATTGGCTACAGCACTAACTAGCGTCGTAAAGCAATTCTTTTTACATGTATGCCATTCTTAATAATGGCATAAAATGTTCCGCTTTGTGGTAAAATGGGTGTAAAATCAAATGTAAATTTTTGATTCGATTGAACACCAAACTCTTTTCGATAGATTAAATTACCCAAAACATCATAAACGATTGTTTCGACATTCGGCGAATCTCCCAAGTCCAATTGTAATAACCCGTTAAAGTATTCCATTGTCTTCGAAGTATTGTTTTCATTCACGGAAGCAATGACGGCAATCGTCGGCAAAGAATCGCGTGAAATACCACAACGGATATCTTCTTTGTTAAAAGGGATTGGGGTGAAGATACCTTCACCATTATAATTGCAGGGGAAACTTCTTTTAAATGTACCACTATTAACACTTATATATGCCAAAGCATCTTTTCCGTTGAAATCATCAAGCGGTATATCAATAGCATAATACGGTTTTTTATCCGTTGGCAGCAAAGTTATTTTATTCTCCTCTGTCACATCACCGAATTTTATTATTAGCTGTGCCGATGTTATTGGTGTGTTTGATACAATTCCTGCTATAACTCTCATATAGTGTCCCACAGGATACGATGAGATTCTCGTGATAAGGGGCCCGTTTTCAAGCATTGCCTTTTTTATTTTTGGTACCCCATATCCAATATCCTTATGCGAAAAAGTATCGGCTTTTTCGGCTGATCTGAATAATGAATTCCGTATTTGCCATGGCGTAAGTTCCGGATATTGAGATAACATTAAAGCTACACAACCTGCAATAAGCGGAGTTGCGAATGAAGTGCCGCTTCCAAACCTTATTGCAGTTGAATCACCCAATCTCATTGTAACAACTTGAACACATTGAGCAGCCAAGTCAGGTTTTAATACTTTAGATGCTGTTGGTCCACGCGAAGAGAACCCAATAACGCTTATTCCATCCGGGGCAACACCTGCAATGGTTATAACACTATCAGCATCCCCGGGACTTGAAATTGTACTATCTCTCGGGCCACTGTTTCCGGCAGCTGTAATACATACTACACCACGTTTTACAGCATCATTCACCGCTCTTGATGTAATAGGAAAAGACCCGTCCATTTCATTGTATGAATAGGTTTCATCCGTACTATCGAGTCTGCCGTAAGAAAGTGATGAAGATATGATATCAACACCACTCGATTCAGCCCATTCTACAGCCGCCGAATAATTTTCCTCTTCCATTCTGGTCTCAGAACGGATGTCCTCTGTTTTCGCTAAGTACAATGTTGCATTCGGTGCGACACCTACTAAAGAATCTTGCTGAAATCCGCCTACTGTTGACATCACTAAAGTACCATGTTCATCCTGATTTTCACGATCACCCTCCTGATTCGCAGTAATGGAATCAAGCATAACAAAATCATATTCACCTTCTACCTTTGAATTCCATAATGAGGCATGGCTTTTCCAACGGAATCCCGTATCAAAAAAAGCTAAAAGCGAATTTTCTCCTAAAATGCCCAAAGAGTGTAAATCAGGGATGCCGAGCATTCTATTTTGAGTGTCTGAAAATCCATATCTGAAAGTTCCACAATTACCCGAAAGAGATACCGTTCCAAAAGTACGTTCTGAACTATTGTTTATAAATTGGTAAAAGTTGGTAAGAGTTGTCGACTGAGCAATGACCCGTTTGTTCGTTTTTTCCAACTTATGGACAAAAGGAAATGTCTCAATTTTTGAGGCGACGGTACTATCACAACGCACAATAATGTAATTCCGCCATCGTAACTTCAATAATATGGTGCATCCGGGTAATGAACTAATCTGGTCTATATACGGTTTGTATATCGGAGCATCTTCTATCGTAATAAAATCAGAATCCCCGGATTTTAAAACCTTACTTCTCCTCTCTAATGATTTTTGAGAATGTAAGTCAAGAGTATTCTTATACAATGCAGAACCTTTAACGAAGGGTTCGTTACCCTTATCTTTCATATACACGCGCCATGTATGCTCTTGCGCAGAAGAATGTACGAAAGGCATACAGAGAAAACACAATACAAAAGAAGTGAACCAAACCTTCATAGAGTTTCAATCCGACTGATAAAAAAACAAAGTATCGTTGATAGCGTCACAAACCAAAATAGTTAAATTTTTTTTAATCATACTACAATGACATGTTAAATGTTATTTCGTTACAAAAAGTGCGCGATTTGATTGAGTTAGAGTGTTTTTTTAGAGAAGATAACTCTTCATTTATTGAACTTACGGGAAATGACGCTCTTGATTTACTGAACAGATTATCAACTAATGATATAAAAAAGTTAAAAGCCAATGAAGGTATAGGTACAGTGCTGACTAATAATAAAGGTCGAATCATTGATGTCTTGACTTTACTCAACTCTGAAAACAAAACTATATGCCTCTCATCCGAAGGTAATGCCGCCAATGTTATACAATGGATTAAAAAGTATATCATTATGGATGATGTACGAATAATGAACCGCAGTGAAGAGTATGCTTTATTTGAAGTACATGGTGAACTTTCGCATGAACTGCTCATTAGGGTTTTAGACAATGAGATAACTATTACCCCTTTGTTTCACCCCCAAAAGTGCGTAACGAGAGGTGGTTTAGAAGTGCTTGTTTTCAGAACAGACTCTGTAAGAGATTTAGCATATAAACTCATTATTGAGAAAAAGTTCGCTTCCGATGTAAATAATCTGTTAAGTAATGAAATTACCAAGATTTCTGAATCAGAGTATGAATCTTTGAAAATTATGAAAGGGTTACCTACATTTGGAAGAGAACTGACGGATGATTTCAACCCCCTTGAACTCGGCTTGGTACATTTGGTTAATTTTAAGAAGGGATGTTATATAGGTCAGGAAGTAATTGCACGTTTGGATAGCTACAATAAGGTAAAGCAACACTTGGCCGGGTTGACAAGTAAAGAACGTATAGCACAAGGTGATACAATCCAAATAGAGGGAAAGGATATAGGCGTAATAACGAGTGCCTTTTCTATACCTGATAGTGGCATTACATATTGTTTGGGATTTGTTAGAACTGAGTTTTTACAGGATGGTGCAAAAGGAAAAGCGAACTCCCATGATGTTACCATACATACATTACCGATGAGATTAGATGAGTAAAACCGTACTTATTACAGGTTCGGCGCGCCGCTTAGGTAGAGCATTTGCTCTGGAGTTTGCACGGAAAGGGTGGAATATTGTTCTACATCATCATTCCTCTCCCGAAAGAGCGGAACAAACTTTACGTGAGGTTCTATCAT
>JALHLL010000170.1 GCA_022844575.1 bacterium | reverse complement strand
GCTCTTCCGATCTTAAGCGATGTAGAGAATGTACATTCTCTCATTGATAAAGCTCTCATTTATAAAAAACGACCTTATACCGATGATGATATAGGGCACAGAAAAACAATAGGGTTATTATTTTTCAATTCGAGTTTAAGAACCAGACTTAGCACACAAAAGGCGGCACAAAATCTCGGTATGAACCTTATGGTTATAAATGCCGGTACGGAAAGTTGGAAAATGGAGTTTGGCGACGGAACCATTATGGGAGGTACAACGGTTGAGCATATAAAAGAAGGTGCTGCCGTATTGGGTGAATATTGTGATATTATAGGTGTACGGGCATTTGCCGAATTAACGGATAGAGAAACCGATTATCGTGAAGAGGTTATTCATAAAATCGAACGATATTCCCATAAACCGATTATCAGTCTCGAATCGGCAACAAGACATCCTCTACAATCCTTTGCCGATATGATAACCATAAAAGAAATTATGGCTGATAAAAAGCCGAAAGTGGTTGTTACATGGGCACCTCACCCGAAAGCATTACCTCAAGCCGTAACAAATTCTTTTTTGGAATGGTGTAAAGTATATGGTGCCGATATAACCCTTACACATCCTGAAGGATATGAATTGGATGAACAATTTACAGAGAATACTACGATAGAATATAATCAGCAAAAAGCTTTCGCAGGAGCTGATATAGTGTATGCAAAAAACTGGTCGGCGTATAATGATTATGGAGCGGTATTACGCACCGATAGGGAATGGATGATAACTGCCGAAAAAATGGCATTAACAAATAATGCAGCGTTTATGCACTGTTTACCGACTCGTAGGAATTATGAAATTGCCGACGATGTTCTCGATAGTGAAAACTCACGCGTAATTCAACAAGCAGGGAATAGAGTATGGGCGGCACAAACTATTATCAGTGAAATTTTACATATGGCGGGTAATCGGTGAATATAGTAAAAATAGGCGGTAATATAGTTGATAATGAAGATGCTCTTCATCTTTTTTTATCTACTATTGCCCAACAGTCTCCCTGCATTATAGTTCATGGCGGAGGTAAAGTTGCCACTGAAATAGCGAACAAATTAGGTGTGGAATCGGTAATGGTGGAAGGGCGAAGAATAACCGATAAAAACACTTTGGAAATTGCGACGATGGTATATGGAGGACTCATTAATAAAAAAATAGTTGCCATATTACAATCATTCAATACAAATGCTATAGGAATGACGGGTGCGGACGCGAATTGTATAGTTGCAAAAAAAAGACCGGTGAAGGATATAGATTACGGTTATGTGGGCGATATAGAGCAAGTACATACGGAATTTTTAATTTCATGTCTCCGGCAGAATATCACTCCCGTTATGGCATCACTCACGCATGATAAAAAAGGTAGTTTGCTGAATACAAATGCCGATACGATAGCGGCGCAAATTGCAATGGCAATGGCAAAAACGGAAAACACACGTTTAGTATATTGTTTTGAGAAAAACGGCGTATTAGCTGATGCAAACGATAACGAATCCGTAATTAGAACGCTTAATGCACAAACATATAATGAACTTTTGCTTTCCGGTGCAATACATAAAGGCATGAAACCGAAATTGGAGAATGCCTTTTTAGCAAAAAAATCGGGTGTACATAAGGTTTTTATTTGTCATGCGGATTCCGTTCATCAACCGGAGCAGGGAACCGAAATACTCTAATACACTATGGAATATTCTCCTTATTATTCAGAAGCACTTTTATTATTACAAAATTTAATAAAAACGCAATCTTTTAGTCGCGAGGAAAATCATACCGCCGATATCATAGAGAATTTTTTTATTTCTCATGGAGTAGAAACCCATCGTCTTATGAACAATGTTTGGGTTTACTCCGATAATTATGATAATTCCAAACCAACCCTATTATTAAACTCACATCACGATACGGTAAAACCGAATAGAGACTGGACAAGAGACCCGTTTCAACCTGATATAGAAGACGGTGTATTATATGGTTTGGGCAGTAATGATGCAGGCGCATCCTTAGTTTCTTTAATTGCATGTTTTCTTTCTGTACATAAAGAAAAATTGCCCTTTAATATTATTATGGCAGCGACTGCCGAAGAGGAAATTGCAGGGAAAAACGGTATAGAAATAACAGTACCTCAATTAGGTCAAATAGATTTTGCGATAATAGGTGAGCCAACAACTTTAGAAATGGCAGTAGCCGAACGCGGGCTTATGGTGCTCGATTGTACCGTCTATGGAAAATCGGGACATGCCGCAAGAACAATAGGAATCAATGCCATTGAAAAAGCCATATCATGCTTGGAATGGTTTCGTACATATTCGTTTGCGAAAATTTCGGAAACACTGGGTATCGTAAAAATGTCGGTAACGCAAATTCAAGCCGGAACTCAACATAATGTTATTCCTGACCGATGCACCTTTGTCGTTGATATTCGTCTAAACGACTGTTATACACATCAGGAAGTATTCGATATTATAGCAGCTGCATGCGGTTGCGAAATCTCCGCCCGTTCCATGCGATTGAAACCCTCAAGTATTACTGCCGATCACCCTTTGGTTCAAGCGGCAAATGCACTTCATATACCCACCTTTGCCTCGCCGACAATGAGCGACCAAGCATTATTAAGCATTCCCTCTGTAAAAATAGGTCCCGGAATGTCTGAACGCTCTCATACTGCGGATGAATTTGTAAAATTGTCGGAACTGAATAATGGCATAGCTGTTTATATTGCGCTTATACATCAATTACGGAATATTTATGAAACTATGGGATAAGGGAATATCAACCGATCAGTTTATTGAACGTTTTACAGTCGGTCGCGACCCCGAGTTTGACATGCTTTTGGCACCGTTCGATGTACTCGGTTCCATTGCTCATGTGAAAATGCTATCTGCCGTAGGGCTTATTCCTGCCGATGAAGCAGGCATTCTTGTAACAGAGTTACAAAAGATACATAAGGAGATAAGGGATAATACCGTAAGAATTGAATCGGGGGTTGAAGATATTCATTCTCAGATAGAATTGGAGTTAACAAAAAGACATGGTGAAATAGGGAAAAAGATTCATAGCGGTCGGTCGAGGAATGATCAGGTATTGGTAGATATCAAACTATATCTTCGTTCTATATTACGTACTGTTGTCGAAGAAGTCTATTCATTATCAGGTACACTTCTTGATTTATCGGAACGATATAAAGACTATCTATTACCCGGATATACACATTTCCAAATTGCGATGCCCTCATCATTCGGATTATGGTTCGGGGCTTATGCCGAAAGTTTTTCCGATGATTTGCTTGTGCTTCGTTCGGCATTTTCCATTGTTAATAAAAACCCACTCGGTAGCGGTGCCGGTTTCGGATCATCATTTCCATTGAACCGTACAATGACAACGGAGTTATTGGGTTTCGATTCATTACATATCAATTCCGTCTATGCACAAATGTCGCGCGGTAAAACGGAAAAAATAGTAGCTAATTCCATCGGGTGTGTAGCAAGTACATTAAGCAAAATGGCTATGGATATTACGCTTTATGTATCGCAGAATTTCGGATTTATTTCTTTTCCCGAATCGTTAACCACGGGTTCAAGCATTATGCCTCATAAAAAGAACCCCGATGTTTTTGAATTGATTCGAGCAAAGTGTAATAAAATTCAGGCAACCGGTTTTGATATTCACTCGCTCATCAATAATCTTCCTTCCGGCTATCATCGGGATATGCAGATAACAAAAGAGATTTTGTTTCCGAGTTTATATGAACTACTCGATTGTATTCATCTGATGCACCATGCCATTAAACAAATAATTGTGCGTGACCGAATTATGGAAAACGATCTCTATAAATATGCTTTCAGCGTAGATGAAGTAAATAGGAAAGTTCAGCAGGGTATGTCATTCCGCGATGCTTATAAATCGGTAGCGCAATCTATTGATGACGGAACATACTCTCCGTCATTCCGACCCGACCATACACATGAAGGCAGTATAGGGAATTTACAAACGGAACATATAAGAGAGATGCTTGAAACACATAAAAATTCCTTCTCGTTTGATACAATAGAAAAAGCCGAACTTGATTTACTCATGAAAAATTAATTGTACGATACACTTTAAGAAGCGTATGAAAAAAGATGTCGTACCAACACTCCGAATATCAAAAAAATTACATATAACCATTTTAATACTGTGTGTAATTGCTTTTGCTCTTCGTGTGTTTATTGCCCTTAAGCCATTACCTGTTCTTGACGATCATCTTCTTGTTGATGATTCGTATATATGTTTTGATATTGCTAACAATATTTCGCAAGGAAATGGGCCCGTAAGCGGAAGTACTGTATCGAATGGTTTTCAACCCCTTTATGTATTTATTATCTCACCCCTTTTTTCTCTTTTCGAGAATGACAAAGTAATACCTATTCATATTTCGCTTATTATTCTTGCTTTATTTAATATAATGGCAATGTACATACTTGCATTGTACACTGCCCTCATTACTAAAAAATGGTATTCCCCACTATTTTTCTCTATTCTATGGGCTTTGCACCCCTATATACTTGAAAATACACTTAATGGGCTTGAAACGGCTATTTCAACCTGTTTCGTGGCACTTTCGCTTTTTTATTATACATTTAAATACAACGCGCAAGCGGTAGGTTTTCGTTCTTCCGTTTTATTAGGAATTTTCATCGGTTTATCAATGCTTGCCCGTATTGATTCCGCACTACTTTCCATACTAATTGCTTGTCATTATTTGTTTTTTACCAAAGAGAACAATTATGGAGAGAGAATTAAAAATCTGCTTATCGTTTCCTTCTCCGCTTTTTGCATTATGCTCCCTTGGTGGATATATTCCTATACTATTACGGGTGATATTTTTCAGATAAGCGGAAAAGCCGTTCGATATATGAGTATGATGGCAGCCGAAGAACGGGGAGAAATGATACAACACAGAATAGATATGGTTGTATATGCCTTGCGTGTCCTTTTATTAAAAACATGGGGATTATTTACTCTCTGTTGTTTACTCGGTGCTGCTTGGTTTGTTACATTAAAAAACAAAACCGAAGGCATCAAGGATTATATAAGCCACCATGGTATTATCACATCACTTTTTCTAGTATCGTTTATTGCTTATACGATGTATGTTTTCGGCTATTGGTTTTTTGAACGATACCTTTTCATTTGGGCTGTTTTCCTCACATTAACAACAGCTTATTTTGTTGATCGAATACCTTTTTCATCTCGAATTATACATTATTCTTTACTTTTTTGCAGTATAGCGGTTTGCCTTATTCAAAAAGATTTTTACCGATTTGTGAACGGTTATGATAGAAACAAAGGCGGATATATGGATATTGGTCTTTGGGCGGAAAAAACATTTCCGAAAGGTACGGTTATAGGTTCACCCCAAAGCGGAGCTTTGGGGTATTTTGCAGATAATATGACGGTTGTAAATCTTGATGGCGTTGTTAATAAGGAATGTTACGATTCTCTACGAGCAAAAAACATTATGCCTTATATTATGAAGCGGAAAATTGAATATGTGCTTGGTGCTTCACATAATATTTCTTTTCTACTTGATACTTCCAAACCATACGATAGAAAAGCATTCTCAATCAATGATACCATTCATGAATTTCAATCATGGGGTAATACATGGCTTGTTTATAAAGTAAACGGAAATAACAAACCGTGATTATTTTACTTCTTTAATTAATTCCGTTATAATATCGGTTGTCGATCTGTTTTCAGCTTCGGCATTAAAATTAGTAACAATTCTATGTCGTAAAACCGAAACCGCTATAGCACGTACATCCGCTATTTCGGGTGTTGGTCTGCCCGAAAGTGCTGCACGAGTTTTTGCTCCAAGAATCATATATTGCGATGCACGAGGGCCCGCGCCATAACTTAAATAATCCTTAATAATTTTTACTTCACTCGTTTTAGGGCGAGTAGCATTTACCAATTTTACGGCATATTCTATTACATTATCGGCAACAGGAACACGACGAACCAAATTTTGAAATGCAACGATTTCCTGAGCATTGATAATCGGCTGAACAATAGGTGCTTTTTCCGTAGTTGTTGATTTGACGATTTGTACTTCCTCTGCAAATGAGGGATAATCCAACCACAGATTAAACATAAAACGGTCAAGCTGTGCTTCAGGTAAAGGGTATGTACCTTCCTGCTCGATAGGATTTTGGGTTGCCAAAACAAAAAACGGTTCATCCAAACGGTATGTTGTACCCGCAGCAGTTACGCTATGTTCTTGCATGGCTTCCAAAAGTGCCGCTTGTGTTTTCGGCGGCGTTCTGTTTATCTCATCGGCTAATACGATATTTGCAAAAACGGGACCTTTCACAAAACGAAACTGTTTATGCCCCGTACTGATATTATCCTCTAATATTTCCGTGCCCGTTATATCACTCGGCATCAGATCGGGGGTAAATTGTATTCTATTAAATGTTAAATCGAGTGCTTCCGATAATGTACGAATCAGAAGTGTTTTTGCAAGTCCGGGTACACCTACCAATAAACAATGTCCGCGCGCAAAAAGCGAAACAAGTAATTGGTCAACGACTTCCGATTGACCGATAATAACCTTCCCAATTTCCTTACGAATTTTTTCGGTTGACTCGGAGAGTTGTTTTAGTAATTGTATATCCGATGCTTCATGAGCCATTATTTTTTTCCTCGACAAAGGTGAAATTCAGAATAATCACGTACAATTATTCGGGTAATGTATTATGCAACTTAACAGGATTTGGCTTTTTCTTTGTTCTGAATCTCATATTCAGTAATTCGACAAGTATTGAAAAAGCCATAGCTGTATAAACAAACCCTTTTTCAACATGAACGCCGAATCCCTCAACAAATAATACTAAACCTACCATCAGCAAAAATGAAAGCGCAAGAATCTTTAAGGTCGGGTGTTTTTCTATAAAATTGCTTACCGATTTCGCCGTAAAGAACATAATAAACACGGCAATAACGACGGATGTAATCATTATCTCGACATGTTGCGCCAAACCGATTGCCGTAATAACCGAATCTATCGAAAACACCAAATCAAGTATGGCAATTTGTATAACAGCCCCGATAAATGAGGATTTGTTTCCGGCTGCCCCCTCATGTTCTTCCCCTTCCAATTTATTATGAATTTCGGTTGTACTTTTGGCTATTAGAAACAAACCGCCACCCATCATTATAAAATCCCGCCAACTGAAACCATGATCTAAAAAGGTAAAGAGTGGTGTTGTCAGTTTTGCTATTTCGGTTATAAACAATAATAGAATTATTCGCAAAATAAGCGCAAGAGCCAAACCTATACTACGTACCTTATCTCTGCTTGCCTCCGGCAAACGCGAGGCAAGAATAGAGATAAAGATTACATTGTCAATACCGAGTACTATCTCCAATAGGGTAAGCGTGAGCAAACTGATAAGAGCCGCTAAAGAAAAAAGTTCTGTCATTTTTTATATAAATCCTTTTACATCCTAATATTTTGTGGTCGGTGACCACTTATATGTGCTAACTCTTCGGCTTTAGTGCGATTATACTCCCAAGCAATACGTTTATAATTGACCATATCAATTATTGTTCCGACATAACAGAATCCGAGCGTTACAAGATATAGAATACCCATACCTATCTGATCAACCACAAATCGCTGGATACCGGCTATACCCGGCATAAATCCTAAGACAGATAACAGAAGAATCATTTGCGGATCTTTTCGACGTTCTTTATAGATAAAAGAAAATTGCATTGCTTGCTCTTCGG
>JALHLL010000169.1 GCA_022844575.1 bacterium | reverse complement strand
GTTAAAGTTTGATGGTGCCAAATCATTAAAAGTAGAATCAGGTGAAGTTGAATATGTAACACGTTTCGGTACCGTTAAGAATGCAAAACTTATAGCTTATCAGGAGTCTAAAACCGGTACTACAAATCCGGTAAACTGCGAATTCATTCGTAAAGGAAATAATATTACTTTTAATCTCGGTGACTATGATAAAACGAAACCTTTGATTATTGATCCGACTGTTTTCGCTACTTATTATGGCACATCAAAAGCAGATGAAATTCGCAGAATGGCTATCGATCCTTTAAAAGGTGACATCGTTACGGTCGGTTTCACCGACTCAGATAAGTTTCCATGGACAACCGGTGCTTATGACTCGACATATGCCGGCAATAATGATGGTTTTGTAACCAAGTTTACAGCCGATTTGAATAAAGTAGTTTGGTCAACATATATCGGTGGGGGCGGAAATGACAAAATAGCCAGTCTGGCAATTGACCCCAATGGCAATATCTATATAGTCGGTGAGACTAACTCGCCTGATTATCCGGATAAAGGGCTTTTTATTCAATCGTCTAAGGGGCTTATGGAAGGATTTTTCTCCAAGATTTCTCCTACAGGTGATAAAGTATTGGGTACGAGCGTGTTCGGTGGTTCGACAGATGACAGAGCATTAGATGTTGCGGTCGATAATAGCGGAGTTGCTGTAGTCGTAGGCGAAACATTTTCGAATAATTTCAGATTACGAAATGAGGACAAAATATCAAAAGCAGAAGCAAATCGTTCCGATGGTTTTATTATGAAATTTAACCAACCTGCCTCCGATGTTGTTTTTTCAACATTTTTTGGCAGCCCGGAAAATGATAGGGTAAATGCTGTTGCTGTTGATGCAAGTGGTTTGAATATTTACATAACGGGCGAATG
Organism: bacterium; assembly: GCA_022844575.1. GTDB lineage: Bacteria > Bacteroidota > Ignavibacteria > Kapaibacteriales > UBA961 > UBA2353. The sequence goes on along the minus strand of JALHLL010000169.1, from coordinate 7,024 downwards.
TGGCGGAACACTTTACAAAACGTATCCCACAATGCCATCATCGCCTTATGATGCGGGTTTTAATGAAGGCGGAAAAGATTGTTTTGTCGCTAAAATGGCACCTAACGGTACTTATAATAATCCTCAAGCTCAATTCATTACATATATCGGTGGCGTAACAGCAAGCGGCTATGGGGATGGTACGGATGTAGGGAAAGCAATTATTCCTTTAACTAATGGTGAAATCTTAGTTGTTGGTGAAACAACCGGTAATTTATTCCAGACGGGTGTAGGTAATGCACACAAAGGCGGCACGGACATATTTATTCTGAAATTGCAGCAGAACGGAAGACAATTGGTTTCAGGCCAATATGTAGGTGGCCCTCAAAACGATTTTATAAATTGTCTTGCTTATTCAAAAGAAACTTCACAATTATGGATTGGCGGAAATACAATCTCAACAACTTTTCCTAATAAACCGGGTGTTCTGCCGGAACAAACAAAATTAATGGGCGGACAAGACGGTTTCGTCTATCAGTTTGATGCAGGTTCCTTTGAAAGCGGCTTTTCACGTTTTATGGGTGGAAACAGAAGGGATGATGTAACCGGAATAGTAGCGACATCGCGGGGTGATGCTTATTTCTGCGGAGAGACTGAGTCAACAGGGCTTTTCTCTTTCCGTGATTCTTATCAGCGCAATTCCAAAGGTGGTAAAGAAGGATTTATTCGGAAGCATGCCTTCGGAACCGTTGCTTTGGATTTTCCGAATGGGGGACCTACTGATATTTTCTGCCCGGGTACTTTTATTAATGTGCAGTTTGTGAAAAGTGCACCGATTCAAACGAATGATCCGTTTACAGTTCAGTTGTCAAGTAATAACGGTATGACATGGGACACAATCGGAAAAAACGTTATAACAAGTCCATGGTTATGGAATATCCATGAAAACTTGCTACCGGGTAAATATAGAATTCGCATAATTCATGAATCGGGTATACGCGATGAAAGTGATACGAATTTTACAATCATTCCCGCTCCGGTAATAATGACGAGACCCGAAAACGATACGATTTGCCCGGGTGACAGTACACAATTCATGGTGGCTGCTTCAGGCGATGGAGTAACATATCAATGGTATTTCGGCGAAACGAAGCTCGATAACCAAACGAGTCCTGTCCTTAAATTGAAAAATGTAACCACACAGCAGGCAGGAAAATATGCTGTCTCTATAGGTTCGGCAAATTGCTCACCGATAAGAATCGAAGCAACTCTTATTGTGCGTCCTGCAACTACCGTAACGCAACAACCTGTTGGAGATACAACTGTTCCGATAAATGGTCCATACACACTCACGGTAAAAGCATCCGGTGAAAATTTAACATATCAATGGTATCTTGATGACACAACCTTAATTACCAGTGCTGAAAGCAATTCTTATACAATTAATAATGTAAATACAACATCTGATGGCTATTTCAAAGTAGTAATAACGGGCAGATGCGGCACAGTTACATCATCAAATGTAGAAGTGCGGAACCGAACTCCGATTAGCGGACTCGATGACGGAATTTCCGAAGCAGGTAATTTGAAAATTGCTATGCTTTCATCAATACCTGTTTCCGATCAGATGAATTTTACGATAACTTCTCAAAAACATTGTCCTTTATATGTTAGTGTAACCGATATGATGGGAAGTGTAGTTCGTAATGTTTATAGTGGAGCATTGGAAACATTAAGCGTATTGCCTCTTAGTGTTCAATGTGCGGATTTGCCGACGGGTGCTTATTATATAAGTGCGCGTTGCGGTACAGAAAATGCTGTGATGAAAGTAAGCATTATCAAATAGATATTTCTTACATACGTTTCAAAATTCTAAGGGGATGATAATATCATTCCCTTAGTGCTTTTTAGTGAAGATTTGTTAAAAAACATTTGCCCCATGAATCACAATGAAAGCTTTCCCGTCAGCTACTCTGGAAAACGATTCATTGATGTACCAATGAGCAAAGAAAAAAATATGATACACAATACATTGTTTGGCATACTGCCCTTCATTTTAGTTTTAATAACGTTTGCTAAGGTAAATGCTTCAACTACTCAGTGGGCATCGAATGTTATAGAGGTAACTTCGGAGCGTCAGCAAGGGGAGTTTGGAGCTCAGCAAATGTTGGGGAGACCTAATTCAATGCCTTATGGCATTGAATCGAAGTATGCTTGGATGCCGGCAGGATACTATAATGTCAGGCAACGACGGTTTGAAGAAAGCTCCATGACCCAAGTAATACAGCTCGGTTATCGAAATGCTATGCAGGTTTCACAAATTGCAATAGCCGAGAGTTTTAATCCCGGAGCGATAAAGGTTGTTCTATTGATTGATGAAGATGGAAATGAACAAAAAGTATGGCAATCCGAACCGCAAAAACTTGGAAAAAACGGGCGCATGCTCAATATATTTATACCCCTTACAAGTTATAAAGCAAAGAGCATAAAACTTGTTTTAGATGTTGCGGCTGTTGCCGGATGGAATCAGATAGATGCAGTCGGTATCTCCGATTCGCAGGATTCTTTGAAGGCGGAAGTAAATATCGTGAAGAATTTGCCAAAAGGATTAAAAAGAGAAAATCTCGGAAAAATGATAAACACACAATATACCGATTATGTGCCTATCATTTCGCCTGATGGAAAAACCCTCTATTTTAGTCGTAATGGCGATCCGCAAAATGTAGGAGGACAATATTCATCGCAGGATATATGGTATTCCATACTTGAAAAAGGGCAATGGTCTGAAGCAAAAAACATAGGCAGTCCGCTCAATACTCCGAGCAGTAATGCAGTTCTTTCTGTTACCCCCGATGGTAATACCCTTCTATTAAATAATAAATATGCCAAAAACGGTTATCCCTCCGGTATGGGTTATTCTTTATCTTATAAAACAAAGGATGGATGGTCTTTTCCCGAAGATGTTAAGATACGCGGTTTCTATAATAATAATATTTATGCCGAAGCATGTTTATCAGGTGATGCCAAAATAATTATTATGGCAGTAGAGCGAAATGAAACAATGGGCGGGAGAGATTTATATATCAGTAAATTATTGCCGGATAACACATGGTCAACACCCCTGAATATGGGACCCGATATTAATACTTCGGGAGATGAAACAACTCCCTTTTTGGCAGCCGATGGAAAAACCTTGTATTATTCTACGGATGGATTTGCGGGTTTCGGTAACAAGGATGTATATGTAACACGGAGATTAGATGATACATGGATGAAGTGGAGTGAACCGGAAAATTTGGGTTCTGAAATAAATACCGTCGGTTTTGATGCATATTTTACTATCCCTGCATCGGGTGAATATGCTTACTGTGTGTCTTCCGAAAACACTTTAGGAAGAGAAGATATTTTTAGAATTAAGTTACCTACATCCGCACGACCTGTGCCTGTAGTGTTAATTTCTGGTAAGGTTTTGGACGAAAAAACGAAAAAGCCTGTAGAAGCGAAGATATTTTACGAGGTATTACCTTCGGGTGAAGAGGTAGGGATTGCTCGAACAAATCCTACCGATGGATCGTATAAAATATCATTACCTGCGGGGTCGGTCTATGGTTTCAGAGCCGAAGCGAAAGGTTTTTATCCTATAAGTGACAACTTGGATACGAGAAAACTGACGGAATACACCGAACTTTCGAAGGATTTGTTTTTAGCCCCGATAACAATTGGACAAGCAATTCGGCTTAACAATATTTTCTTTGAAACAGGTAAATCGGAGTTAAGAGAAGAGTCTTTCCCTGAGTTAAAACGTGCTGCCGTTTTTATGAATACAAACCCTACATACGAAATAGAGGTAAGTGGACATACGGATAATGTCGGTAAATCGGAAGATAATCAGAAACTCTCGGAATTAAGGGCGCAATCCGTTTTTGATTATTTAATCAGTCTGGGCGTTCAGCAGAAAAGATTATCGAAAAAGGGCTATGGTCCTTCTAAACCGGTTACATCAAATGCGACGGAATCAGGTAAACAAAAGAATCGCCGCGTTGAATTTATAATAAAAAAACAGTAAATAAAAAATATGAAAATACATGAGTTTGAAAAAGGACTATCCGACCGAGTTGCTATAATCACAGGGGCGGCTATAGGAAACGGAAGAGCTTTTTGCGAAAGACTCGCCGAAGAAGGTGCAAAAATTGTTATTGCCGATATTGCGGATGCTTCGGAAACTGTGGAAGCAGTGCGTGCCATAGGCGGTGAAGCCATTGCGCTTACCGTAGATTGTTCGGATCAGATTTCAGTGGCGGAAATGGTAAAAACCGTTATGGATATGTATGGAAGAATTGATATTCTTGTGCATAATGTTGGTATGTACGATGAAGAGCCTTTTGAGCTTATTTCGTTTAACCAATGGAAAAAAATGCTTGATATAAATTTGAATAGTATGTTTTTGGTAGTACAAGCGGTTCTGCCATTTATGAAACAAGATTCTTTCGGCAGAATTATAATGATGTCATCGAATACGGTATGGCTCGGAACGCCGTATTTAACACATTATGCTACAGCAAAAATGGGAGTAATCGGGTTTACCCGTTCTTTAGCAGCCGAAGTAGGCAGATATGGAATTACAGTGAACGCAATTTCGGTTGGACTTACTGCAACACAAAGACCCATCAATGAAAAAAGAGCGACATCCGGTACAATTTTACAGCATATTTTACCGGAACAAGCCATACGTCGTGCCGATGAACCTGAAGATATTGCGAATGTTGTGGCTTTTTTATCATTGCCGGCATCAGGTATTATAACAGGACAAACGATAAATGTCGATGGCGGTGCCGCACGGCATTAACGCTACATTCCGTTCTTAGCATTCGGTGTAACGAATTTTTTCATTACATCCGGATGAAACCAATTCTAAAAATGATGGTAGATAATTTAATAATCCGCCATCATTTTTTCCATTTCTTCCCTTTGGCGTTTTTTTGTACTTCCATAGCCGAGAGAACTAAACTGCGTAGTAGTTCAATATCTATATCATCGGTATAAGAAAATGTAATCGAACGAACAGTTTTTCTACCCTTTAGCAAAAGAACATTGTCATATCCTTCTATGTCCTTACCATCTAAAAAGCATAATTCCAAAGCAATATCTCTTGCATTGATATAAATCATCCATTTTTTATAATCGAAAAACAATGTTCCATAACGCATCGAACAGTGTATTTCCGGTGATAATGAACAAATGAAAGTACGTAAATATGTTACCAAGCCTGCTTTTTCATTGGAAAGCGCAGCCATAAATTGCTCGATTGTTTTACGCTTTGGTAATTCCATTTCTTTTGATAATTGTGTAATACACTAACTTACATACTTTGTCTGATTAGTGAAAATAAAACGTAAGTTCCAAACAAGCTCTTTCCCTATTAATGTAGCTGTTCAATCAAAAAAACGGATGTAGTGTTTATTATCTATAATGTTTTCATTATCTTTGTAATCTTTCGTATTGCGGACGTGGCGAAATTGGCAGACGCGCCAGACTTAGGATCTGGTGGGGCGACCCTTGAGAGTTCGAGTCTCTCCGTCCGCACATTAACTTTTCTTTGATCCATTTTTCGGGAATCCAGTTTGGAAACGAATGTAGAAGTCAAAAATGACTCCACACGTGTAGTGAGTTTTTCTTTGACCGCCACCGATCTTAAACCGCATTATGAACAAGCATACCGAGATGCTCAACGTGATTTTCAATTACCCGGTTTCCGACGTGGCAAAGTTCCGATGCCAATGATTAAAGCGCGCTTCGGCAAATCAATCGAACGCGATTATGCCGGTGAAATAGCGAATGAAGAGTTTAAGAAATTTGTTGAAGCCAACAATATAGAGTTAATGGGCAGTCCGAAATTAACCGAAATGAAACATGATGATTTCGGCGGATTATCAGTAACAATCGAATACCAAGTTATTCCGCTTATTAATGTCGAAGGTTATGCCGAATTGGCTTTACGTAAACCATTATTATCGGTTACTGATGATGACGTGGATGCCCAGATGGATAAATTACGTCTCGAGAAAAGCACATTACAGCCGGCTGAAGAAATTACGGATTCATTGACCTATGTAAGTATCGAGTGGCAAGTTTTAGATTCGGAAACGGATGAACCTCTCACTGAGCAGAAGCCTGAGACTAATCAATATTTTCTTGATTCCGAGAAAATGGACGGTGAACTACGTGATACACTCATAGGAAAAAGACTAAATGAGGTTTTTACATGGGTTGGCGAAACGGAGAATGCCGATGAAATGCCCCCGCGTTATTCCGGTACAATCGTAAGTGTGCAAAAAGTTGTATTACCTGAAGTGACCGATGAGTTTGCAGTGCAGGTTTCCGGCGGTAGATTTGCTACCGTAGCTGATTTGGCGGCAGATGTACGAGGATTTTTGGTACGTAGTACCGATACGAAAGTACGCGAAGAACTCGAAAATCAAATTGTGGATATTATGACAAGTCGCATTGAGATAGTTCCGCCTGATGCCCTTGTGGAACATATTGCTAAAGCAAATTGGGAAGACTTTAAAAAACAACAGAAGCTGCCGAAGAAGTTAAAGTTCAATGACCAATTGAAGCCGTATTTTATGCAAACTGCAGAACGTACAGCTAAATGGGAATTGATAAGTACGCGTATCATGCAGAATGAAGCCCTCGAAGTTGAAGACTCTGATTTTGATGCTACCCGTGAAGCAATCAAGAATATTTCTCCGGGAGGTGATGTAGAAACGGTTATAGAACGTTTGCGTCAGGATGATAAATACATGATGGGCATTTTACATAAAAAAGTGTTCGACCTTATTATAGATAAAGCACAAATTAGTGAGGTTGATGCTGAGGAATTTTATGATGAATCATATATGCCTCGCCCTATTACGGATGCACTCCCCATGATGGATGGTATGGGTATGAATGAAGAAGATGACGATACCGGAGCGGAAATTTTAGAAGACAATACCGAAAACGAAGCCGACTAACACAAATAAAAAGACGAGAAGATTCGTCA
>JALHLL010000168.1 GCA_022844575.1 bacterium | reverse complement strand
AAGATTATTATCGTAAGTGTAGTTCCATATACTGACACGGCTTACAATCAATCCTTCCGATAATGCTTTTATAATAGTTTGAAGTGCAATATGCAATGAACCATAGTGCGAGAATGAAGTTGAGGATAATTGTGCAAGAATACTATTATATCGTTCTAATGATTTTTTTCGCTCCTGTAATAAAATACGTTGATTTTTTTCCTCTGTTATATCACTTATCGAGCCGGCCATCCTATATGGCGTGTTGTTCTTATCATATAGAGCGGAGGCATGCGTAAGCACCCAAAAATACTCCCCTGTTTTTTTTCTTAATCTGAACTCAGATGCAAATTTTTGTACTGCGCCCGTTAAGTATTCCTGAAATTCTAACGCAGCCTTTTCTACATCGTCGGGATGAATTTTAGTATTGAAAGCCGTATCAAAAAGTATGGTTTCATTTTGCTGATACCCAAGTAAATCAGCCCATGATGGTGATAGATAGAGTTCGCCCGTAATAATATTCCAATCCCAAATACCATCGTCTGCTGCCTCAACTGCCAGCTCAAAACGTTCCTTAATCTCTGTAACTTCATCCTTTTGTTTCTGCAACTCCACTTGGGTACGAATAAGTTCTTCGAGATTTTCCATAAGTTGCTCTTCCGACTCGGCAAGGGCTTCATTCTTTTGGTGAATTTCCAATTCGGCACTTTTCCTATCGGTTATATCTATTGATATGCCGAGCACAACGTCTTTTTCATAACCGGGTAATGTTATCGGAACTTTGGTCGTTTGGAATATTCCTCGTGTCCCGTCTTTACGCATCACAGTTTCTTCAGGAATGAAAATCGGTTTGCCCGAATCTATAACAAGGCGGTCATAATTGAGGAAATGTTCTGCTTCTTCGGGTGTTGCTCCATAATCAACATCTTTTTTTCCGACAACATTTTCCGGTGCTTCATTAAAAAGTTCTGCTACAGATCTGTTTACGAAAATAAAACGCCCGTCATAATCCTTACAAAAAATATAACCCGGAGCATTACTTAATATTGACTGCAATTGTGCGGTGATTTTTTTCAGATGGAGATCCACCTCAATAGCTTCGGTAACATTCCTTTGTATCGATATAAAATGAATGCATTCATCGTTTTCGTTATATACGGGATTGATATTTAGATTGACCCAATATTTCTTTTTTGTTTTTGAATAATTAAGAATTGTTACATTAATAGGGCTTTTATGGAAGATTGAATTACTAATTTTCCGAACAGTTTCTGGATCACTATCCGGACCTTGTAAGAAATGACCCGGTTTTAAACCTAATACCTCATCTATAGTATATTCAGTTAATTTCAGAAATGAATCATTTGCCCATGTAATTTTTCCTTCTAAATCCGTAACCACAATTCCGTCAGTTGCCTTCGAGACAATAAGGGCTAAATCTCTTTTCTCTTCTACACCTTTTTTTCTTTTTTTTACTTCATGCCTTATGTATTCCACTAAGGTGAAAAGATCATTTTGTTCCGAGTTTCTTGCTAATAATTGGTCTTCATCCAAAGTCGAAACAATATTCATGAGAGTTTGAATACTCTGTTCCCTTAGTGTCTTTTCATCCAGTAATTTTTGCGTTATTTCATAATACTCTTTATCAGCTATGTCGAATGCTCTTTGTTGCAGATTTTTATCGGATTCAAAATTGTTATAGGATTCGTTGATGGCATTAATAAATTGAAGCAATTCCGGGTTATTCTCCCAATTACTTTCAGGCAGATACTTTTTAAGTTGTCTCTTCAGAATCCTATGAAGTTCCATGGTCTATTCTTCACAAATTGTTGTTATAGTCATTGTCTGATTATGTAATTCGCATTTCATAAATGTCGAGAACGGAGCTATTTCCCCATAGGAGTAAAACCCTGTTATAGCGGTTTCATTACCCACTATTTCGCGAGCAGTTTCAATCTCTTCGTCAATTCTATTTCCGAAAATAAGTTTTCTTCCTACGCAGCTTATTAAAATGGCAAGCTTATCCTCGGATGTCGTAGCACTGATATTACTCAAATCGGCGGCATCGGCAGCCGCAGCCGCCAAATTGTCAAGGTTTGCTTTCATAAGACGTACATTACTACCTTCAGGCATATTGCCGGCAAAGGTCATCGTTTTATGTTCAGTATCAATACTCAAAATCGTTCTTACAACTTCGGTATTATTGTCATCCTGAATTGCTATGGGAAATAATAATGCAGAGCCGGGTAATTGTTTTGCATAATCACCCAAGTACTTTACATACAAATCAAGAGCACTTTCGCCATCAATTTCATACAATACATTTTTATCTGATTTAGTTATTGTTCTCATAGGCCCGAATTTATCCCATCCGCCTTTAGAACCCACTCCGATTCTTAAAGAGTCTCCGTAAAAACCGAGTGCTATGATATTACCATGCTGAATATCATCATTAAGCCCCACAAATGTATTCTGAAAATCGGCTCCGTCGCCTGCAAGCCCCCCGACAATTGGGATTGATTCCACTGCATCATTTAATCCCTGTACCAAGTCGCTGCCATTTACCAACTGACCGTCGGAAAGTACAAACAATAATCTGAGATTGTTCGTATCGAATTTTTGTGCTAATAATTTGCCGGCATTATAACTGTTATCGGTTTCACTAATGTTTATTTTATGAGCGATAATAGTGCTTTTCGATAAAGTAATGCCGGTAGCTACGAAGGTGCCATCAAGTACATTATTATTACTTATCTCGCCGGAAGTTGAGGTAATTACAATAGTGGAGTGAGGAAATAAAGTGCGGAGATGTTTATAGGAATGCGATTCGACTATTTGCGACTTGCTTGCAAAGCACATAATAATATCCGGATTACTATTCTCCGGGTTCCCGTATGTAGTTTCCCAATTACCGTTTTGATTTATTACTTGAAATAATTTCATAGTTGTTTTCAGTTAAAAAAGAGCTGCTAAATATTTATGTAATCGTAGGCACTAGTACACTATCATAATTCCCAAAGGAATACATTCCGCCCAAAACCCTCTTATAGAAGCTTCCGATATCAATGGTTGTATGAGTGGATTTTTTGTGCAGGATTTTGGATAAGGAACGAACGCGAATGAGGGGAAGGTAATATACCGAACCCCTTCATAAATGCGGTTATAATGCATGGCACTTTCGTAATGGAAAGTGTCCTTCATCCATTCACGGACACCCTGTAAAAGATGTGTTGAGTCTATGTAATTTATATACGAGTGTGTAACCATTTTTTCCGATTTCTTATCTGTGGAAAAAGTATCCCCCGGCTATTACCTTATTCCTATACTTTCTTTTTAAGTATCCTATAAACTCAGTCGCGGAAAATAGATTTGTCGTAAACGCTAAAAATGGACGTTTACAAAATAAACCTATATTGCAGAGAATGAGTGCCCCGTTCATTCTTAATCAGCAGCAATGTGCTTATTAACGCCTTTTCCAAATCACCGATAGACATTCGTCAAGTTGGAAGAATTATAACATAATAATAAACAAATGCAGACATAAGCAGTTACCGATATTGTCCAAATTTGAAAAATAAACAAACTTTATAGTTTTAATTTACAATACACTATGTCAATATGCAAATATAGCGAAAGTTAGATAAGATAGTGAGGCAAGAATAAAAAAAGCCCGCACATACCGTGAGGGCTTATTATTGGCGGGACCGACGAGACTCGAACTCGCGACCTCCTGCGTGACAGGCAGGCGCTCTAACCAGCTGAGCTACGATCCCACTAAATTTTCAAACTATCAGACTGCTTGGTGGACTCGAGGGGAATCGAACCCCTGACCTCGTGAATGCCATTCAAGCGCTCTCCCAACTGAGCTACGAGCCCAATGCCCTGCTTATAGGGAGCACAAAATTACGACTTTTTCGGAAACTACAAAAAAATTCTTAACAATAGATTATTTTGCACTGCGTCGTTGGTGCTACGCAAGTAATTGTTCTATGTCGTCTTAGGGATAATTATGCGTAACGGTCGCGGTTCGTGCTTTTATGCCATAAACGAAGATTGGTGTATTTTTGCAACCCGTTTTATTGAGTTTTTGTGAAAACGATATACGATTGATAAGTTTTTGATCACTAATAAGTATGACATTAAATGCGGATTACGAAACAGTACACTAATCGTGAAAGCCAGTCCTTAGATAAGTATTTACAAGAAATCGGTCGTGTCGAATTGCTAAAAGCAGTTGATGAGATTTCTTTGGCGCAAGCGATTAAGCGCGGTTCTCGCGAGGGGGATATTGCTCTTGAACGCCTTGTAAAAGCAAATCTCCGATTCGTGGTGAGCGTTGCTAAACAATATCAAAATCAAGGACTTTCTTTAGGTGATCTTATCAATGAAGGGAATCTTGGCTTGATTAAAGCGGCAAAACGCTTCGACGAAACAAGAGGATTCAAGTTTATTTCGTATGCCGTATGGTGGATCAGGCAATCAATTTTACAGGCATTGGCAGAACAAAGCCGTATTGTGCGTCTTCCATTAAACAGGGTAGGTGCGCTTAATAAAATCGGAAAGAAATTTAGTGAACTTGAGCAAGCGTTTGAACGCGAGCCGACAGCTGCCGAACTTGCCGAACAGTTGGAAATGAGTGTTGCGGAAATAGCTGAAACGATAAAAATTTCAGGCAGACACCTTTCTGTTGATGCACCGTTTGTGCAGGGAGAGGATAATCGTCTGCTCGATATTCTTCCTAATGACCAGCAACCGCCACCGGATTCGGAGCTTATGCGCGAATCATTACGTGTTGAGGTTCAGCAGGTATTGAACACACTTACACAAAGAGAAGCGGAAGTAGTTAAACTCTATTTCGGACTTGACGGTGTAGTGCTCACACTTGAGGAAATCGGCGAAAAATTTAACTTAACAAGAGAGCGTGTACGTCAGATAAAAGAGAAAGCGATAAGAAGATTAAGACATGCTTCAAGGTCGAAGTCTTTACGTTCATATCTTGGCTAAAATAAAGTGGAAACAGTAAAAATGCCTGATGCAGCACATCGGGCATTTTTGTTTTTGGTTATCTTTGTTGTTTACATACACCTGTTTCTTTACGGAAGCACTTTTACAAATATCCATTTCTGAATATCTCGGAGTTGTAGATTATCGTGGAACAAGAGTTTAATAACAATCCTAACAGACCCCGACGCAATAATCGTGTGAGACAAAACAAACGAGAAGATAGCGTCAGGTCGTCTGATAATCAAGGAAAACCCGATAATGCAAATAATCCGCAAAAACCTGCGCATGAAGAGCATAGGAAACAGCGTAGGCCGCCTGTACATGAACATTTCCATGATAATTCTCGTGACAAAGTAAGGGTATCGGTAGTTATTCCTTTATTAAATGAAGAAGACTCATTAAGAGAACTTGCGCAAAGATTGGAAGAAGTATTGCCGAAATGCTCTAATGACAGATATGAAGTTATCTTTATAGATGACGGTTCGACAGATAATTCTTTTCAGGTAATACGGGAGATAAACAGTAAGAATCGCCGTTTTAGGGCTATTCGGTTTCGCAGAAACCATGGCAAATCGGCAGCACTTGCCGTAGGTTTCAGGGAAGCCAGGGGGGAAATCGTGATAACGATGGATGCGGATTTGCAAGATGACCCTGCCGAATTACCTCGCCTTATTGAAAAAATTAAAGAAGGGTATGATTTGGTATCGGGCTGGAAAAAGAAGAGACATGACCCTTGGCATAAAACTATCCCATCAAAATTTTTTAATTATGTAACGTCCAAGGCAAGCGGTATTTCGCTTCACGATTTTAATTGCGGGTTAAAAGCATATAGGCGCGAGGTTATTAAAACCGTACAGGTTTATGGCGAAATGCACCGATATATTCCGGCTTTGGCATTTTGGGAAGGTTTTCGTGTAACGGAACTTCCTGTTACCCACCATGCAAGAAAACACGGTTATTCAAAATTCGGTTTCAGTCGTTTTTTCAAGGGATTTCTCGATTTATTAACCGTATTGTTTACTACACGATATCTGAAACGTCCTTTGCATCTGTTGGGAACCGTGGGTACTTTAATGGCTCTTACCGGTTTCTCGATGGATTTGTATCTGACCATGGAATGGTATTTCAATAAAACGGTACTAAGCAATCGTCCGTTGGCATTATTCGGGGTGGCACTTATTATTGTAGGTGTGCAACTGATTTCTGTTGGTCTTATCGGCGAATTGATTGTAAAAAGTTCATTACGTAATGCGGAATACAGTATCCGCGAACAATTATAAAGAGGGTTATGAAGAAAAATATTATTCTTGGTTTTTTTCTTGCTATTGCGATATCAGTTAACTGCTACGCGCAAGATGCAGATAAAAATAGAGTCGGTTTATATATCGCAGGAGGTTTGGCTACCTCATGGTTTATCGGTAATGAACGATTGACTTTGCCTTTTTCGCCTACCTTACCATTACCTGACAGTGTGGATGACTTTGTTCCCGGTTCATATTATCGCGGGCAATTTCCCGGTATCGGAGTAAGAGGTATATGGGTATTCGACCAGGAAAAAAAATATAGGGTAAACTTCGGATTCGACTATCATTTTTATACAAGCCGTGATAGGGAATTGAGCGGCGGATTAACAATCTTTAAAACGAACACACATTATATTCCTGCCATTACGGGTGGATTTCAATATGCTTTCATCAATCTTCCCGTTGCACAAGCCAAAATATATGGCGGAATAGATTTTCGGGGTACATTTGTTGTATCAAATACATATGAAGAACGTCAACAATATGTCAATAACCCCGCATTGAATAAAACAATCACCCGATCGAAAGAAGGAACATTCCGTCTTGGCGGTGGAGGTCACTTGGGTGTGGAAGGTGAGATTGAAGACCCCGTATATGTGAATTTGAGCATAGGATGGAGCGCAATGAATATATTGGGCAGAGATGATGAACGTGGCGAATTGCTGACTCCGTATCCTGATAGAATTTATGAGAATAAAGAAACGCGCGTTTATAATATTTTTGCAAATATCTTTGTGCAATACCGTTTATAATACCATATTTACTCAGTAAGATCTTCCGAAAACTATTATAAAAATGGCATTTCCTCAATTTTACGTTGACTGTTCTCATTTTAAGGGCGATATACCATGCACGCCGCATAAACTACATGGTAAGCATTGCAATGATTGCACTGAATACAGCAGTGTGAAGGGCATAATACTTATTGTAAAGTTGGGTGCTATAGGCGATGTGATAAGAACGACGCCGATTCTGGCTCGTTTAAGAAAGGAATATCCCCAACATTCCATTTGGTGGATTACGCAATCGCCTCATGTACTTCCTAATAGTATTGATAAGATACTTCCTTTCGATACAGTATCCTTATTGCTTATTCAAACCACACCTTTTGATATAGTTATTAACTTGGATAAAGCGCAAGAAGCATGCTCAATAGCAATGCTTGCAAAAAGCGATGATAAAAGGGGTTTTATTCTCAATAAGAATGTACCGTATCCTGCCAATGATGCGGCGTATCACAAATATATAACGGGTGTGTTCGATGATATAAGCAAATCGAATACACGGTCTTATTTGGAGGAGATTTTTGAGATTTGCGGATGGAAATTTGAGGGTGAGGAATATGAATTGCCCCGGAAAACCGTAAACGTATCGAAAGAGAAAAAGGAAAAATTGGTTGTCGGACTGAATACCGGATGCGGTTCACGGTGGACATCACGATTATGGGATATCGAATGTTGGGTCGGATTAACCAAACGACTAATAGAGAATAATTATGAAATTATGCTGCTGGGCGGACCGCAGGAGCATGAAAGAAATAAGGAAATTGAAGAACGTACGGGTGCGGAATATACAGGGTATGTTCCGATGGACTCGTTTATGGAACTTGTTGATGAATGTGATATTATTGTTACAGGAGTAACAATGGCATTACATATAGCCATCGGGCTGAGAAAACAGGTGGTTGTGATG
>JALHLL010000167.1 GCA_022844575.1 bacterium | reverse complement strand
AGGAACATCACACAACAGAGCGCGTGTATTGTGGCGAGAAGGGTTTCCGGCGCCGCAACAACTTGCCAATGAAGATTCCGCTCATGTTTCGGTGATATTTAAGGCAACAAAGGAAGGGATTATTCACGATACGGTGGAATTACGTTTTCAGCCCTGCGGAGAATTTGTAAGAATACCTGTGTATTGCACCGGCAAAAACGTTATTCTTGTAAGCCAGCCCGATACATTAAAAGGTACTATTGTTGCCGGCAAACCCGTGCGAAGAACAGTAACGATACGGAATACCGGTTCGGCAGTGGCGGAAATTAACTCGGTATATTTAGACCCCGCTTTTCCCGATTGGAAAATTATTGACTTACCTTCACCTTTTCTTATTGCACCGGGCGGCGATTATGTATGTACGATAGAAATGCTTACACAGGAGGAAAAAGTATTTCGTGGGCAAATTTGTTTTGTTGCGAATAAAGAATGCCTTGCGATACGTTGCGTACCTTTTGTATTGCAGTCCATAACATCAGGCATTGGTATTTCCGTTACGGAAATTACTTTTCCGATGCAACAATGTATTGCACGTACCGATTCGAAGGAATTTACGATTACGAATGAGGGGTCATTGCCCGATACGATAACGGAAATACAATTGATAAATAATGCAACGGGAGATTTTTCACTTATTCATTCCTTACAATTACCGCATATATTAAAAGGCGGTGAAACAATAACGATAAAGGTTGAATATTTGCCCAAAGCGGAGGGTACGCATAGTGCGGAAATTCAAATACGCTCCCTGCGTTCCACAATTCCTTTTGTGCTTTCCGTATCATCATCATACTTAAGTGCAAAAACAGTTGCCGATATAAATGATATTGATTTTGGCGTAAAGGAATTGTGCAGCAACCCGATGAGCAAAACTATAACTTTTACAAATACGGGCTTATTACAAGATACGGTACTTATTACAAGGACTAACCCTAAAAACGGAATAAATATTTCGGCTATACAAATCATCGTTCCGCCGAATAGTTCCAATACTCTTATCATTACCGTTAATCCTGCCGAAATGGGCATCGGCGTTTATAATGAAATAATTACATATAGTACAAAAGTATGTCCGGCACAAGGCAGTATTACCGTAAAAGGCGAATATTTTATACCGCGTATAGAGGTTACTCCCGATAATGTAACGATGGATGAAGTATTGCTCTATGAGAATAAGGATATTCCGATAACGATAAAAAATAATTCGCCGATAAGCAGGCAGGTATATTATACATTAAGCGGAAATAATTATACAATAATAAGTGCACCGACGAATCCTTTTGAGATTGCGGCTGGTGCTACGGAATCGGTAAGAATACGTTTTTCATCAGAAGAATCGGGTACATATAATGCCTCATTATTTGTAAGGGCTGTTTCTGATTGCAAAGACAGTATGACCGTACCGATACTTGTCACGATACCTGATGTACGATACGCAAATACGGTTTCGATGAAAAAACATTCGATAGGTTTCGGAACGCTTGTTGATTTACCATTATGGCAAAAAGGAAGTATTGTAGATGCTGAATGCGATTCCGTTTCTGTAATAATTTCCATCAATAATAAAATGTTTGATGTGCGCGGCGTAAAAAGAAATACGGGCAATAATTTTACGGATATACCATATACCTTATCCGGTGATACTATTTCCTTAACCTTGCGCCGTAAAGACGGTATTGATATTACGGCAAATGATACATTGTTTTATATTAACGGTTATACGCTTTCTCATATAATCAATAAAACTCCGCTATTTATAGATAAATATACCGTGCATTCGCGGAGGGCGGTACAAACACAAAAAATAAATGGTGAATTGGAAATAATATATGGCTGTTTGGTGGCTGTTCCCGTACCCATAGGCAATATACAAGCACAAATTGTGGAGCATAATGATAATTCGATAGCAGTGCAATATTCATCATCGTTCGGAACATCGCCTGTTCGTTTATCCATTACATCCATGCCGGGAACGGAAATACTTTCTACAGATTGGTTACAGGCAACCGTTGCGCCTCAGCATATATATATACCCGAACAATTAAATACGGGTGTTTATTTTCTGACGGTACAGACTGCCTATTCAACAACACATCATAAATTTATTGTGCATTAAAAATTGTTCGGAAAATATTGTTGGCTAATAATAGAGAAAAGCTCCATACGCCGGGTCCTACAGTCGTACCTCCTAATGTTTTAGAAGCATCGGCACAGCCGATATTATATCATCGGAGTAATGAATTTCGTGAAATGTTCAGAGCATTATCGGCGAATGCAGAGAAAATATTTCACACGAAAAATCCCGTACTTACCTTAACATGCTCCGCTACCGGTGCGGCTGAAGCGGCTATACAAAATATAGGAGCGACAGGCGAAAAGGCAGTGTGTATTATGAACGGTCGTTTTGGCGAACGTTGGCTTGAATTGATAACACTCTACGGCATTAAAACACAACCATTGCGTTACGAATGGGGCAAAACCGTTCAACCGGAGGATATTCGAGCATTATTGCACAATAATCCCGATATTTCGATGATATGGATGGTGCATTGCGAAACCTCGACGGGAACATGGAATGATATACAAAAAGTTGCGGAAATTGTAAAAAAAGAAAGTAATGCGCTTATATGCATTGATGCCGTCACATCCATAGGCGTACATGAATGTTTAATGGATGAGTGGGGCATAGATGTATTGATAACGGGTTCGCAAAAAGGACTGATGTCACCACCCGGAATATCGTTTATTTCATTAAGTGAAACTGCATGGAAAAAAGTATATGAGCAACCGCGACGCGGTATGTATTTTGATTTAATACGTGCACTTAATAATTATGAAAAAGGGCTTACACCCTGGACTCCCGCCATTACCCTAATGGTTGCCGCACGCCAAGCAACGGATATGCTTTTGCAAGAAGGACTAACCCACGTATGGAAAAGACATCAAGAACTCGCTGATATGTTTCGCAATCGGATGGAAACTCTCGGCTTGCGTAACTTTTCGGAAGCGCCGTGTAATGCCTTATCAGCCCTTTATATACCGAAGAATGTACCCGATATTACCGACCGTTTATTAGCGGAACATGGCATAAGAGTATCGAAAGGGCAAGAACAACTGGAAGGCATCATATTCCGTGCCGCCCACATGGGCTGGTGCACCGAACAGGATATAATAACATTATCAGATGCCATAAAAGCGGTGGTTGAGTAATACACGAAACCGCGTCATTATGAACAAAGTAAAGAATCTACGTCACTAATGAATCAAAACAAAAAAGCCGGAGAGATGAAGGACATCATTTCTTCGGCTTTTCTTTCTTATACGTACGGTTCTTATTTTACCAAAACAACTTTATCTATTACATGCACTATGCCGTTTGAGGCACGTACCGAGCCGACTATTTTTGCATCGTCTATATACCAATCATTTCCTTTTTGGGTAATGGTGGCATTATTACCATCCACCATACCAAGCACTTGCCCATTACTAAAACGCTCGGTTTCATATACGGCAACGGCGACATGGTGTTGTAAAATATCCACTAATTTTTCTTTGTTTTCCGGCTTTAAGAGGGTTTCCACCGTTCCGGCAGGTAACTGGTCGAACGCTGCATTCGTAGGTGCAAATACGGTAAAAGGTCCCGTATTGGATAAAGCATCCAATAATTCTCCGGCTTTTACGGCCGCTACTAAGGTTGTGTGGTCAGCCGAGGCGGCTGCCACTTTTACCACATCCTTTTGTGAATCATTATCCACGACCGATGCTTGTCCGCCCATTGGGGCTGATTGTTCTTGCGTTTGTTCTTTCGGTGCGTCTGCATTTTTCGAACAACCGATTCCTACTATTGCGATAATAATAAACGCAATAAATCTTGTGAAAAATTTCATTGAAAAAATCCCTAAAAATGTACTGGAAAATAGAATCAAAAAAATACGCACCTTCATTTTTTTGCTCTGTTTACCTTTGGTTTTTTCCTTTCTGCTATGGTAACACTCTTTTAATTGTCAACTTATCCTTTGTTTTATATCTTTTCAATGACATTTGTCATTCCCTTTTCATTTAGTGCATCTTTTATCTCATCGAAACTTCTCTATAAGTAAATCGCACTACGGCATCGTTCTCTGAGGCGGTTACGCCTTTGTTTTGCGCCATTACATTCGGCAGATTATCCAACCCCCCATATGGGTTTCCCACCACTTTGCCATCGACTTGTCGTTCGGAGTCGGTTATAACAGGTGCGCTAAATGTAGGGCTTTCCTTATAAGTATAATACCGCACAATCTTTGTTTGCTGTTTTTCATTTCCAAAGGCATTTCTAATGCTATCAGCAAGTATAGATATAAGTGAATCCTTGTCGAAGTTATGTACATGCACTACTTCCTGTGTCGGTGCGGGAACGCTTACGTATGTAGTGTTCGGCATCGGTTTGGAAATTGTAAAAAACACAATCGCAATACTTGCTGCCAATCCTATGCCTACCTGATATAATGGTATCGGCTGTAACAGAAAATGTATTTTTTTCTTTTGTGCTAAAGCATTGTGCAGGCTTTGCGGTGCTTTATTCGGTAATGACACCCTTTGCATTTCTTGTTGCAATACCACACGTGTTTGCTGTATTGCCAAGCGCATTGTTGTGTAGTTTTCTTGCGAACCGAGCAAATCAATTATCTGCTCTTGTTCGGCTTCGCTTAATTGTTCAAAAGGGATGCGTGATGCTAAGTCGGGAATATCTTCTTTTGTTATATATGTTTTCATGGCATTAATCTTTATAATAATGGGAAAAAATATGAAGTTTTTCCGAGAGCTTTTTTGTGCAGTAGTATAAACGCGATTTCACGGTTCCTTCCGGTATTTCAGTGATTGCCGCAATTTCTTTTATAGGGAAATCCTCTACGTATCGCAGTATAAATACCGTTCGGTGTTCGCTGCTCAGTTCATCAAGTTCTTGTTCCAATAATTCTTTAAATAATTGTCTATCGAGCGATAAAGAAAATTCAGGTAAATGTACGATGTGTTCATCCAACTGCTCATGAAGAATTTCTTTTGTTTGTCGCCTGCGATACTCATTTTTGCAGGCATTGTATGCGCTGGAAAATATCCACGTAGAAAATCGCCTGTTTGCATCCACAATGTTTTCTTTTTCAATCAATCGCAAAAATATATCGTGTACGATATCTTCCGCCTTATGTATATCGCTTAACATTTTCGTGCAGTAAAACGTTACCCTTTGTGCATAGCGCGAGTATAATTCATCAAGGGCGGAGCTATTTCCCCGCCCTAATGATTCGACTAATTCTTCATCGGTTTTATGTGTTTTTATTTTCGATAAAAACCGCATTGTTTATCGAGCAATTACTAAAGTTTTGGAAAATGCACCAAATTCGGTGAAAAACTGCACGGTATAATTTCCATTAGCCAGGTCGGATGTTTGTACCGTAAATTCGCCGGAAACGCTCTGAATTTCTTTTACGATGCCGCCACGCATATCGGTAATTACCACTCTCGATTGCAAACCCGAAGGTAAACCGAGCACAACGGAATTTTCAGCCGGATTAGGTTTAAGAACAAAACTCAACTCATTGTATTGCGGTTGCTCTTCCGAGCTTAAAAGAGTTGTATTATTCTTATCAATGCCGGCAAAGTATTCTTTAACTTCTTCTTGTTGTTTACCTTTTTGTGCTAAGTCCATTGCAAGAGTTTTAAGGTCTTCCGCTTGGTTTTTATCACCCGATTGTACGTAATGTTCATACAGTACCGCTATCGGTGCAACATAGTTAAGGTTAAAAAGCGGTAACCATGTGGCATTGGTATTGTTTTCATCCGCATAAAATTCCAATGAAAGGTAATCCAGACGGAATTTTTCCCAATTATTTTTTAAGACGGCAATATTATCGAATCGTTTTGAAGAATGTTTTTGCACCAAACCCGTAAGGTATAAACTTTCTTTTATCGGTGCTATTATTTCATCATCTACCGTAAGGGCAAAAGAGATAGGGCGTTCGGTATAGCTTTTTGTCAGTTTTTCAATATATGTACTCAAAGCTACAGCTACTTCAGCCCTTGTTTTATCATCTACATCAATCAATACTTCATCCGAAACTAAGTGGTATTTATCCAAAATGTGTTTACGGTATGTTTTTTCCGTAAATAAACTTGTATTTAGTACCACTACATCGGGGCGTATCCCTTTTACTACTTGCAGCATCCATAAAGGATATGTATCATTATCGCCCGCTACAAATACTATTGCATTCTTTTCGAGTGACATTAATACATTATAGCCATATTCCAAAAGGGCTGGTGCGATATAGCGCTTATCATCATACATTTTTTTGATGAAAAAATCCCTTTTATTTTTATCTAATGACAATTCGTGAAATGCAACCATTTCCTCCGGTATTTCGGGATGATTGGGTTGTAATTGAAAAGCTTTTTCCAGGTGATGGTATAGTTTCCTATCATTACCGCCATTACGCCACATTGCCAAATTATACTCCGCGGACTCCGGTACGGCATTGCCCATTTCATCCAACAATGATTTTAGTGCTGCGGCTTTTACATTGTGTGTTAATGTCGTATCACCGAAAAAACTATATCGTTGCGCCTTAAAAGCCTGATACCAGGCAACGGCATTTTTCGGATCGCGTTTTACAACACCGCGCCATAACTGTAACTGCTTTTTATACCATTCACGCGGGAATGAATGTTGAGCAAATTGAGGGATTAACTGAGCGGTTTCTTCAGCCAAAAGAGGCGAAACCACAAGCATGAGGATTATGATGATTTTTTTCATTGATAGATATAATGATTGTGTTACAAGTGTTTTTAGATGCGCAATCTGAACACAGTACACACAAGAATCAAAAAGGTTCAAATGGTATTAACAAAGGGAGGAGAGAACATTGAGAAGTTTGAGCATACTTTTACAAATAAAGCCGCTTGAATACCCACATTCAACAGAAACGCTATAGGATTACCGTGTTAAGTTTGGAATTCCTTGCGCAGCTTGGCTACGCCTTTACTATCGAAGCCATTCCCACAGTAGGTGCGGTTTCAAAGTACTTCAGGTGTAAGTGTTTGCGCATACAAACCTTGTGCTACTACATTTAATAGTATTATGCAGATAATGCGGTGTATCATAGTTGCGAACTTTCTATGTAGTACTGTTCTCACGAATTGATATTAATGCAGAACTACCACAGGAACCGTTTGAGATAAGATATTGTTTCTCATTGTCAGGAAATAAATACCGGATGATAATATATCTGTTTCGATAGTACAATGTGAGCCCGACATTACTAATTCCGATGTTAAATCTTTTACTAAAACTCCTTGTTCGGAGTATAAGATAAGTGTTGTTGTTCTTAACTCTTCCTGACACAGTTGAAGATGTACGGAAACAGTTTCATCCGATGGATTTGGGGCTACACTCAGATGAGTATTATTCTCATTATTATCCATTGTTTTCTGTTCAACCGAAGTTGTCATTTCAGCCGGCAAAACAAATCGTGCTAGGAACGGATAAAAGGACATACCTATAGGGAGGTACTCAACTTTTCCTAAATTTCCGCATATGTACAGTGTATCATTCTTAATGGTTGTAAACATTGTGTAATACTGTGCATTTTCTTCTTTAGGAACAATTTGGTATGTGTATGATTTCCATGTTTTACCATAGTCATTACTGAGTACGATGGTATCGCTTTCCGGATAGGTAAGTATAACAACATTTTTATGACTTGTTATTGTGCTGTTACCAAATTCTCTTACTCTTTTTTGTTCTATTAGAGTCGTCCATGCGATACCGTAATCTGTTGAACTGTACAATGTATAAGTCACAGATTTTCTCCCATCGATTTTTTCGGAATTTATGTATATCACTCCTTCATCCGCAATTTGTACACTTTGAGTATAAAATGTATCGGAAATATAACTTCGTGTCCAAGTTTTACCATAATTGTCGGAAATGAGTACGGGGGTACGTAACTTGATTCTATCCATTTCACCTGTTATGGCAATTAACGTATTATCTCCTACTTTTTTAAAATCGAAAGTATGAGTTGTCATATTCGTATCCATCGGTATTTTCGACCAAGTATTACCTCCATCGTTTGTGG
>JALHLL010000166.1 GCA_022844575.1 bacterium | reverse complement strand
GGAGTACCCCAAGCCCAGGTACTGTTCGTACCACTAGCGGACCAACTGCCGTTTGTTGTCTCAAACCTTTCATAATAAGAAGGAAATATATTTGTTTGAGCAAAGACAATTTTGTCTTCAAAAAGCATTGCTATAGCACACACCGCAAGCAGATATAGCGTTTTTTTCATAAAACACCTATTGATAAGTGAATAAGTTGAAAATATTATATGTTTTTCTCGAATACCCTAATTATCCGAGATTCTTTTTCGCATTCAATTATCTTATCAGTATATAGCCAAGCGGGTACAACAGTAGTATCTCTTTAATAAATAGTATCTCTTTAATAAATTATCAGCACATATACCGCACAACCAGATTCATCTCCAAATCAAATTTAGCAAATATTCGCAATGTAAACTTAAAACAAATTCATAAATGAAGAAAAAACTGCAAAAGGAACGTTTTTTAACGCAAAAACCCCACCTTAACTACATAAGATGGGATTTGCCCAAACTAAATATGTGAAGCTAAGATTATTTGTTAATCATCACCGGAACGGTTGTGCTTATCTTATTATCCTGAATTTGAAGTATATACGCGCCTGTATTAAGTGATTCGGTAGGAATCGTAATAACGGAAGCCGGTGTATTTATAATGCTCAATACCATTTCACCACTCATACTGAACAAACGGATTGTTGCACCATTTGCCCATTCCATACCTAATTGTACTGTTAACATTTCATTTGCCGGCTGTGGCGAAATCGTAACCGTATTGGTTAAGTCTTGCTCATTAACGGATGAAACCGGTTCGGATGTTGTAAAGTTCCATACCGGTGACCATGTGCTCATGCCAGCTTCGTTTTCCGAAGCCACGCGCCAGAAATATTTTGTCGTGTACAACAACTGAATCGGCAAAGTAGATTGACCAATGATTTTACCTTTTTCATATACAAGTTGCGTAAAGTTCTCATCGGAAGAAACTTGTATATAATAAGAGTTCGCTTTAGGTGCCGTAGCCCACGATAAAATTACGATAGGTTCTACTTTAACCGCACTTTGCGGAGGCGATACCAATGCAGGTGCTGCAAGGGCTTCTGCCGCTGTCATAAATCTGCGAGCAGATGACCAAGGACTCACGCCTGCATTATTAA
This sequence comes from bacterium, assembly GCA_022844575.1. Taxonomy (GTDB): domain Bacteria; phylum Bacteroidota; class Ignavibacteria; order Kapaibacteriales; family UBA961; genus UBA2353. The sequence goes on along the minus strand of JALHLL010000166.1, from coordinate 7,098 downwards.
CGGAACGTACTCTCCAATATAATGTTTGTTCCGGTGTATTCGCATCAATCGTCCAAGACGATGCCGTCTGACCTTTACCATCATAAAGAAGTGTTCCGAAATTTATATCGGCGGAAACTTGCACATCATAGGCAGTGGCATTTGTAATGGCTTCCCATTTTAACTCCACAGTTCCCGTCGGAATGATAACCGCATTTTCCGGTGCCAATAATTGAGGAATTGACGCAATTTTCGCATCAGCTGTTTTGAATGTCCATGTTTTCGATACTGTAATACCGTCTTCCGCAGAGATCGAAACTACATTCCAGTAGTATGTTGTCGAAAGTTCAAGTTCAGAACTCGACATAAAATTCGTTACCGTCAAATTATTCATCTTTACAACCGTATCCGAGAAATTCGGTGTTTTTGATACAGCAATCGAATATGTTCCCACCCCGCGTACAGCCGACCAACGGAAGCGTGTCGTCGTGCTCTGATTCGTAGAATTATTTTCAGGCGAAATTGCTTGCGCTTTATCTATGGAAGATGTAAAGCTGAACGATGGCGACCATTCTACCGTTTTATTCGTTTGTGTGTGGGGGCGTACTCTCCACCAATATGTACGATAATACTCAAGCCCCTCATAGGTACTGAATTCCTTCTTATTACCATCGCTTACCACTTCTTTTGCAATGATTGTGGTAAAATTCTTATCTGCAGAAATCTCTACATCATAAACTATGTTTTGTCCTGCGGATTTCCATTCCAACATTACCGGATACATAACCTTTTTAGTATCGTTGGCTGGTAATAGATTTGTTGTAGGTGCTACTATCGTAACAAAAGTATATGGCTCGCTCCAATTGCTATTACCTTTATCGGCTGTAACTGCCCTTACGCGCCAATAATATGTCTGATTATTAGTAAGACCTGTTATGGGTGTACTAACTGCATCAACAGTTTTATCAATGGCAATCGTAGAAAAATCACTCTTAGCGGAAACTTGTATCTGATATTTCGCAGGTTTCGGATTTGCTATCCATACCAAGTCAACGCTTGTTTCCATATCCAATGAACCGCTATACGGTAAAGAAAGTTTAGGACTCGGCACCACAGTACTTAAAACTCTATGTGGCGTGTACTCACTCGCTATACCACCATTACCCATAGCTTTTACACGCCAGAAATAACGTGTATCAGCATCCAGAGTATTAGCAGCGTAGGAAGTACTGTTAACATTATTGTCTAATACAATCATCGAAAAATTGGCATCGGTTGCTATTTGCAAATTATATGTACTAACGCCCTGAATTGCTTGCCACACAAACTGTATCGGCAAAGTAAGACTTTGCTCATGATTAGCAGGCATAGTAAGACTTGGGGTAGGCAATAATGTGGAAAACGTCCACGTTTGAGACCAATCGCTTGTACCTGAAACATTTGAAGCGTTTATACGCCAATAGTAGTTATTTCCGTATCCCAAAACACCTGATAAAACGATTGTTCCACCGGGAATAGATTCATCAGTAACAATGTTTACAAAACCAATGTCAGTAGCTACTTGAACGCGATAAGAGCTTGCATTGATTTGTGATTGCCATTGAAGAGAAAGTACCGCAGGTGATAAGTTAACGGAACCGTCCGTTGGAAAAACCTGTACAGGCGTAAATGGCGGGGCAATAGTTGTAGTAAAATTATAGACATCCGCCCAATAGCCGGGATTGCCGTCCTTGATAGCCCTTACTCTCCAGAAATATTGTGTTTCGTAATCCAATCCTGTAATATCATAAGTTGTGTTCAGAGTTGCGTCACTAACAAAGATCGTCGAAAAATCATCCGTTGTGGAAATCTCTATCTCATAAGAATCCGCGCATGGGTGATTGTTCCAACTGAAAGATATATCAAGTGGTCTGCCTGTTGCATTATTAGGCGGAAAATCCAGCGCTACAGGTCTGACCAGCATATTGGCTACATCGATCCTTATATCATCTATAGAAACACCGTCAAGTTCATAAGATCCATCTGATTCAATCACAAAACGGATTCTTACATCGGAAGAACCCGCGGCATCGGTCAATTCATGCGACGAGAAGTCCCATCCGGTAGAATAGTTACCATCGCCACAGAAAGCATCAACATCTTCATCGGTATTTTCATTGTACCATGTATTATACCAATTACTGCCTGAACCGGCAGAACCGAGTTTTGTCCATTCTCCGCCATCAACGGAGATTTCTACCCAGTAAAAATCCCAATTATTCTCAATCCAATATGCCTGCGAAAATTGAAGAATAGGGTCGTCGCTTATACAAGAGAAATCGAATTGTGGAGATGTCAAATAGGAAATTTCTTCCGTATTGTAATTACCGCTTAAATTGGTAGCCCAAGCATTATTACCCGATGAGGCCGAATAAAGTTTCGGACCATTCGGTGTGCCTAATTCCCATGATGAGTTGTTACCTGAAGCTGTCCAACCCCCATCACCATTTTCAAAATCCTCATAATATGAGGGAAATACTGATATCTGCGAAAAAGCAGGCGATAGCATACCTACTAAACAAAAGAGTAGGGCGTAATAAAAAAATGTCTTCATACAACAAACCTTTATATTAAGTGAAACAAATGCTGCTCTTGCGGTCAAGCTGTTTGTTTCACAATGGCAAAAAAATCTATAACACATCAAAATTGATGTGTTGTAAATAGTGATTTACATTAATAGTTTTGATGATACAATTCTGCGGCGAACGAGTATATCGTGCGGTGAATACATATCGCAAGCGCAAAATTACTAATTTTTTCAAAACGAAAAAATTAACAGTTTTTCATTTGACATTCTTTGCATTATACCAGATGTTTCGAATACTTACTATGTAAAAGTTCTTTATCATAACAACAATAAAAATAACAAGCTCTATTGTATTTACTATTAATCAAATATTAATATTTAGCAATATACTCTTACAATACTCCGGCTTAATCGTGTATTATCATTCTTCGTTCACGTGCATTACAGTATCACACGAGTATTATTTATGTTACAGCATGATATTTTTTTCAATAATTACTCTGAATGTAACTTTTTACTTTTTACCGACTCATTAGTCAGTAAAGCTAATCTACATATAAGGAGGTATTTATGGCATCACTTCATAATCTCTCGGCAAGCCACGCTGCTACTCGCGAATTTGATGTATTTATTGACAAAGTAACAATGAAGAGTTTTGCTCTAACATTATTCTCCATTTTATTTATGGTGCTATTAACAGGTTTTTTCTTTAATGCTTTTACAATCCCGATGATTAAAGCGCCAACTGTTACTATCTACACCACAATACCTAAGACTCAGACAAATGAACCATCAAATCCTCAATCGGGAAACCATACAAATGGTGCATCAAATAAAGGTGAGATTGGTTCAAAAGCCGTATCGGAGGAACCCGACACCCTCATTAACGATTCATTTGCCACTACTCAGGTAGAGGGTAAAGGCGACGGTTATGGTTCGGATATAAAACAGTCTGAGGGCATAGGTTCGGAACTTGGCAATGGCACCGTACCGCACAATGGTGTCAGTATCGACGAAGATCCAATAGAGGAGTTTAGTTTTATTCCTGATGTTGAACCGATTATTGATTTGGATATTATAAATCGTAAGATCCACTATCCCGATATGGCTATAAAGTTGGGAAAGGAAGGCGAGGTAGTACTTAAAGTGCTAATAACGGAAACAGGCAATGTGAGTACTATAGATATTCTCTCGTCAACTTCATCCATATTCAATCAGCCCGCTATTGATGCCTTGAACGGTTTCAAAACGAATCCGGCACTTAACAATGGCAAAGCGGTTCCGTACACCGTCTATATTCCGATTAAGTTCAAACTACGCTGAAGTAAGAGTATTGTAAATGGGGTATAGATTTATGTTTAGAAACTGTAAGTTTGTAAAAAAAATTTATGATTGGTGCTCGAGATGAACCTATATAAAAAAACTTTATTGATCTTTTCAGATTATATACTACTGACATTCATTCTACTTATCGGTTTGACAGGTATTATAGTACAAAACGGGGGTTTATTCGTTTATGCTCTTGATGATGCCTATATACATCTTGCAATTGGAAGGAATATTGCATTACATGGTATATGGGGAGTTACGGCGCATGAATTTACATCCGCATCCTCCTCACCATTGTGGGCCCTGCTATTAACAGGTTTATATCATTTATCAGGGAATTTATATATCTATACACCTCTGCTAATTAATATAATTAGTTGTTATGGTATATTATACATAGCATCTGCAATCACACGGTTTATAGGTGTATCAGTCAAAGTTTCGCAAAGTATAAAAATATTTATGATACTTTGTTTTCCTTTTTTACCTCTTATAGCCGGAGGAATGGAAAACACCTTGTTTGCTTTGTTTGTTTTAATGTTTGTGTATGCTTTATTTATTCGTACTGATAAAACACTTATTTCAGTCGGAATATTATCTACGCTTATGGTTGCAACACGGTATGAGGGAGCTTTTGTTATCGCTTCTGCTACCATTGTTTTAAGTATGAAAAGGGAATGGAAAAACTGCTTTGTTATTATTCTTGGAGGTATTCTTCCCATACTAGTGTTCGGGATATACTTCATAAGTCAGGGGGGTGAGTTTTTTCCTAACTCATTATTAATAAAAGGCAATGTGAATGGGGGGCTGTACTCTGTAATTCGGAATGCGGCATACAATACTAAATACTTGATAGAACATTTTTCGCCTTTACCTTTTCTCTGTTTACTTCTTTGTGTAACGACATATTTTTTATGGCGAAAACACCGATTATCAGTCGCTTTTCCATTATTCCTTCTAACCTCCATCACCTTTACAATTCACTTATTATTAGCACAAATGGGATGGTTGTACAGATACGAAATATATCTATTGGCAATGTCTGCAATGAGTGTTGCGGTATCTATACGTGAGATACGTACCATCTATTTAGAACAAATGGCACTTCTTCCCCGATCAGCTATACTATTTATTGCTCTTTTTGTTCTTGTCGGTTGCGCACGTCGTTTGGAGAAAGGTCATAGAGTTTCATTTCAATTTTCACGTGAAATTTTTCTTCAGCAAATACAAATGGCAAACTTTGTAAAAAAGTATTTTCCAAATAATAATATTGCACTGAACGATAGTGGGGCTGTCTGTTATTTTACGAACATACATTGCACTGATGTATATGGCTTAGCAACAACAGAGATTGCAAGAGCCAAAAGAAAAAGAACATATACGCCGGATATGATGGAAGATATATGCAGAAAAAGGAATACTGAGATTGCTATCGTTTATCCGCAATGGCTAAGGTCAGGTTTTATGTTCGGTACAAACGTAAAAGGTGATATGCCTAAACAATGGAAAAAGGTGGGTGCTTTGGTATTAGGATATAAAGATTATGTTATAGGAGGAGATACCGTAAATTTTTATGCGGTAAAGCCGAGCTATTATGATACCCTTAGAACTGCTCTTCAGAATAACAAAACATCAATGAGTTTCGGTACAACATCGCGCCTTATTTTGGAGTAATAGAAGAAATCTCATTTAAGTCACATATCGCCCTCCATTCTTCGTTGGCATAATACAGTATTTCATAGTACGTCGTTGAATTACACTATTTTCTGATACATGGCAACTAAGGATATCTCTTCTCAAAAACTTTCCGGTAAAGCAGCACGCAAACAATTATCTTTTCTGCTGGATTTATACAAACCCTATACCTTAAGAACAGTTATTTCTTTATTGTTTATGACGGCTACCGCGTCGGTGGGGTTACTATTCCCGCGTTTTACGGGTAGCTTGCTCGATGCCGTTTTGCATCCCGAAAAAGTCCATGTTTCGGCAGGTAAAGTTGCCTTGACTCTTATGGCGCTTATAGCAGTACAAAGCATAGTTCGTTACTTTTTTTCTGTACAACTAACAAGTATAACCGAAAAGGTAGTTGCTGACTTAAGAATAAGTGTATTTGAGCATATGGTGCGTTTACCGATGACTTTTTTTGGTGAGAGAAGAGTCGGGGAACTCAGTTCGCGTTTAACTGCTGACCTAACGCAAATACAAGAAACACTAGGCTTTACCTCGCTCGAAATGTTGCGTCAGAGTATTTTTCTTATTGGCGGTATTGCCTTTATTATGGTTCAGAGTGTGCAGCTCGCATTACCTATACTAACCGCCTTACCTTTACTCATTGCCATAGCCGTACTTTTCGGTAAAAAAATACGCAAACACAGTACAAAAACACAAGATGCGCTTGCCCATGCCTCTACAATAGTCGAAGAGGCGTTGCAGGCAATTTCAAGTGTAAAATCATATAGAAATGAAAAGTATGAATCGGATCGTTACGGTAATGCTTTGCAAAAAACCGTTGCCCTTGCCATAAGTACGGCAAAAATGCGGTCGGCTTTTGTCTCCTTTATTCTGTTCTCATTTTTTGGGGGTATCGCGGCTGTTCTTTGGTATGGGGCTTCGCTTATTGACCGGGGAAGCTTAACCTTCGGCGAATTTGCAACTTTTTTGATGTATGCGATGTTTGTAGGAGGTGCAATGGGTAGTTTCGCTGAACTATTCGGGCAGGTTCAACGCGCCTTGGGTTCAGCTGTACGTGTGGAAGAAATTTTGAATGAAGTAGACGAAAGAGATGATTTCCCTCATGATGGACTTCATGATACGATACTACGCTCCATTCATTTCCAAAATGTTTCTTTTGCTTACCCTTCACGACCCGATGTAACTGTATTAAATAATATTTCACTATCAGTTGGGGCAGGTAAACGAATTGCCTTTGTAGGAGAAAGCGGAGCCGGAAAATCCACGGTCGCATCTCTTATTCAACGATTTTACAAACCACAAAAAGGTGAGATCCTCTTTAATAATATTCCGGCGGATAATTTGCCATTGGGTATTATAAGGCAAGCGATAGGAATCGTGCCGCAGGATATTACTTTATTCGGCGGTTCAATACGAGAGAATATACTCTATGGCAACCATTATGCCCAAGAAAGCGAAATATGGAATGCTGCTGAGCTTGCCAATGCTGCTGAGTTTATAAAGAACTTTCCGGACGGATTGGAGACTATTGT
>JALHLL010000165.1 GCA_022844575.1 bacterium | reverse complement strand
ATCCCAATAGACCTTTTCCTACGGGTAATTTGCCTATTCTCTTTATGTCATCATCACCCATACCCGTGTGTACAAATGATTTTATGCCTCCGTCACCGTTTTTTATAACAACTGCCCCATAACGGGCTTTTACAAGATGGATTGTACCGTTAATCATTGCCTGCAAGGCATCATTCGTAGTTTCTTTATCGCTTGTCATATCAATGACGGTTTTAATCATTAGCTCCGAGCCCTCAACACGTTCTTTTATGGTATTTGTCATCTTATTGAATATGTACGCTAATGCACCGAGTTCATCTTTGCTTTGTCTCGTTATCTGCGTTGAGTAATCACCATGTATAACTTTATCGGCAGAATTGACAAGTTCCGTAATGGAGCGTATAACAATACGACTGATAATAATTCCGGCAGTGATAGCTAATATGCCGACTATTGCTGCAATAAGTACTATAATCGCCAGCATCAGATTATTGTTATGCTCATTGTCCGCTATGGTACTTACTTCTTGGCTTATCGAGCGGGAAACCTCCAGAACACTATTTATTGCCGTCGTTGATTGTTGCACCCATTCCGACGCATTGATGGGGTAGGGAGTTCCGTTCGCAGAAGCAAGATAGATTTGTTTACGCAACTCTTCGAAGTCACCAAGAAATGCGTTTTTCATTTTTTGTATGGCAGCTTTTATCGCCGGTGATGCAACCGGATTTTCTTCATAATTAATGACCACGCGTATATTCTCATCAACAGCACCCCTGTATCTCATCAGTTTATCTTTTACTTCGGCACTTATCGGACTACCGGATGTTATGATTGCACCGATATTTGCTCTTTCCAGACCTGCATTTTCACTTACAATGAAAACGCTGTTTTTAATCTGACTATTCATATCAAGAATGGCATTAAGTCCACTTTCAGCGGCAAAAAGCGAAAGTGCTAAGGTATGCTGAGCACGTATAAGAGAAGTTTGTGCTTCAAGCCATTCCGAACGTTGCTGCTCATTTCCAGCATTACTTCCTAAAAAGCCGTCAATACTCGAGCGGACATCATTACGTTTTCTCAATAATCTCTCTACATTTTCCTTATGCGCTACGGATAATGAGTGGAGGGACATTTCACCGATAATATTTAAAGCGGAATCAAGAAATTGATCGCCTTTTGTCCTTAGCTCAGGAATGCGCGATTTTACGGGTGAAGTAGGGGCGGCAATAACAGAAGCGGTAAATCCCCTTTCTTTTGCTTGTTCGCCTGCCGCCATCAAAATATAATCGAATGCTTTATTTGCCTTTAACAACGTAGTAGTTTGTCGGTAATCGTGTATGGTCAGATATACAAGAAAAGTGAGTGCTATTCCCGAAATCGCAATAAGTGGAATTGTCATTAAACGCAGTTTGTTGCGTATGGATAAGTTGTGAAATAATTGCATGTGTACTTCCAAAAGTATTAATGATAAATTATAGAGTAAAGGTTAACATCGAATATGCCCAATACGATAAGTCCTCTCCCAAATTTCTCGTGGGAACTGATTTATTGGAGGATTTGAGTGATTCGCCCGGCATGAAAACAGAAGTGCCGAGTTGAGCAGTTAATTGGGGTGAAATCTTATAATCAAAAACAAAGTCACATTCAATTCCTAAGGAATTGCCGAATTTTTCCGTAGAAGTAAATAATTCCTGTTCCGCTTGAAAATAGTGCCCTGAAAAATACAAAGATGTTTTTTCATTCGGTTTGTAGGTTGCCCGTATATAGGGCGAAATCAAGCCCGAATTAAAAATTGCGGGAGCAGAGCGTATCCCATTATTCTGCAAAACGGTGAATGGAAAAAAATCCATGTAACCGTAAAATTTATGTATCGTAAATGTTATATGGTTGAACCGTTCATAGGTATCGATTGTACCTGCATTTTCACCCGTAAAATAATCGAATCCTATGCCTATGCTTGATTCCTTGTTCTTATAACCGATATAGGCGGCTCCCATCATTGCTTTTATGGAATTACTCGTATTTGTTCCGGCATTATCTTTTTCGCCGAATTGATAAGCAAATTCCGCTTCATACTCAATATTGTTTTCCTTAAAAAAGTTCTGTGCATGAACACCTGCTGTGTAACGCCGAAAAGGGTTTGTTTCGCCTTGAAAAGCTGTGTTTGATTGTTGCTGGGAATTTTTTCTGTCATGATACAGATATATATTCAAATTGTCCTGCTGTGGTAATGTAATGTCAAAACCTGTAAGAGCTTGTGGCGATTGGGCGGTTCCTGCCGTCATGAGCAATTCATTTGTACCTAGTAAAAAGCCGAAACCTCTTAATCGGACTTCATCGACTTTCCCATACGAAAGCACCGCACCATCATACATCCTCCCTATATTATGCCAATCGAGTGCACCGATAATACGTTCGGAATTTGTTGAAAAGCTCATGCGTCCTAATTTGAGTGAAAGGTTTTCAAGAGCGGCATTATTCCATAATAGATAAGCTTGTCTGAAACTCAGATTTTTTGCAGATCCGTCAAGTGTACCGTTCCATGCGGATTCATTATTCTCGCCAAAATTTTGAGAATGTTGTATTTGGATGAATGCTGAAATATCATCATTAGCAATAATTTTTGCACCTATTTGAGCCCGAAGCATATTGATAAAAAGGGGTTTGGCATTATTGTCAAAAAATCTGCCGTCAAGCTCGCCACGATACCTTATTTGCGATGTAAAGGAATAATTAGGCGTTGAAGTTGGAGGTGACGAATTTTGCTGTGCATGGCTGTTTGTTTGTAAAAAGGAAATGAACAATAATAATCCCGCAAAAAATATACGAGTAATGTTCGTGTGCATTTGTTGCACCGAGCAATCATAAACCACTTTCATAAGTCCCCTGGTATGGTAAGAAAAAAAGTACTATTGAGTTTACTATATATGTACTGTAATTTTTTGCTTACTATCTTTATTTTAAAATTTCAAAACGCAGTTTTAGAATAAATATATATGTAGATTGGAATAAATATATGTAGTTAGGTGTTTTTCGTATGAGATTTGTGCAAAGATATTATCTTTTTTAATATAATAATGCCGTTTAAGTCATATATCGCGAGGGAAGTGAAATTACGGTACTATTTCACATAATACGAAGCCCTTTTCCACCGCTTGACCTGCTGATACATTAATACTTTTAACCGTACCGGCTAATGGCGATTTGATGGCATTTTCCATTTTCATAGCTTCGAGCGTTAAGAGTGTTGTTCCTTTTTTTACGGAATCGCCTATGTGAATTGCTATGGATTTTATAAGTCCCGGCATGGGTGCAACAATTCTGGCGGGTCTTATGGCAACTTCCGCCACCGATTTGAGTACTGTTTGATAATTGTGTTCTTTGGGTGTAGCAACTTGTACGGGATAGGTATATCCGCCGAAGGAAACAATCGGCTGCCCTTTTGCATCAAGGGATACTATACATCTGTACTGTTCATTACCGTTTCGGAGTTCAATAACGGTCGGGTACTCCTGTACAACCGTAGCCGTGAAAGTTTTATCACCTATAATTACCGTTTCGGAGTCAGTTTGTACCTGAACCGTATTATCACCAAAATACTCGCTTGAAGCGTAGAAAGTGTTCATCATTCTTGTTTGTACCAATGTTTCAACATGCAAATTATGATGAAATTTAATTTCAGACGAAGATAACACGGACTTGTCGCGTAATTTTGTGTTAGCAGATAGAAAAAGAGGGTTTGTCATAATGGCAAAAAATGAGGCAATGCCTATTGTTCAGAGAAAGAAAATGCTCAATCGCTGGAGCATTTTCGGCTTATTGGGTATGAGTGCCGTTTTTATGGTATTGTATGTAAGTAATGTTATTACTGTCAATGGTTTATTGCGTCGAATACCGCGTTTGGAAGAGAAGCGTGATTCGCTTTTATATGAAAGCCGCCGCTTGGAGGAGAGCATAGCCCGATTACAATCTGCCGAAAGAATTACAGGTATTGCAAAGGAAAAATTAGGTATGATACCGAATCAGAGTGCGCCGCAAGTTTTACCGACAAAATAGACGATGAAATTATAATGATAGAGCAAGCAAAACCCGACATTGAATCGAAAGATATAGCCGTTCGCCAATACCCTTATTGGAAAATCGGCTTATTGACTATTGTCCTTCTATTGGGATTTATGACACTTGCATCCCGATTGTTCATAGTGCAAGTTCTTCGCTCCGATACATATAAAAAACTTGCGCGAAAGCAATATGAGTTTCTCGTTGAAATGAAACCGGAACGTGGCATTATATACGACCGTTCCCTAAAACCGTTGGCAATTACAATACGAAGCACATCGTATGCAGCCGACCCCAAAATGATAAAGAACAAGGATGTATTGGCACATTTGCTAAGTTCGGCTTCCGGTGATTCGATTCCCTATTGGAAAACCCGACTTAATCAGGCAAAGGGGTCTTTTTTATGGTTATTAAGAAACGGTTATTATGATACGAAAGGGCTTGATACTTTATCCGACCCGGGACTTATTCGTATAAAAGAACCGAGAAGAACATATTTGTATGGCAATGCCGGTGCGCAGGTAATAGGGTGTACAAATGTGGATAATAAAGGTCTGAGCGGCATAGAGCTTGCATTCGATTCGCTTTTGCGGGGTACAAAAGGACAAAAAATACTGTTGCGTGACGGCAGGGGTAATATTCGTCCGATGGTGGATTTTCCGACTGTTCCGGCAGTTAATGGTAGTTCCATTGTTACGACTATTGATATTGAGTTACAAAGAATAGCGGAGTATGAGCTTCAGCATGGCATCGAGGAGTCCGGTGCAAGTTCGGGTACTATTGTCGCTATCGAACCGACAACGGGAGAAATACTTGCTTTGGCATCCTCGCCTTCATTCAATCCTAATTTTCCCGCTACGGCAAAAACGGAAACGATGCGCTTAAGGGCAATTACCGATATGTATGAGCCGGGTTCCACTTTTAAATTGGTTACCGCCGCCGCCGCTTTGGAAGAAGGAATTATAAAGCCGAATGATACGGTAAGCGGACATGGCGGCTCATGGCGATTTGGCGATGTGGAGGTAAAGGATTCCCATCCGATAGGTGAGGTGAGTTTTACTGAGGCAATGGAACAATCAAGCAATGTGGTATTTGCTCAGTTATCGCAAAAAATTCCCGATGATGTTTTTTATAAATATGCGCGTGATTTCGGCTTCGGTATTGAAACGGGAATAGATATACCGGGCGAAGTACGAGGGCGTTTAAAAAAACCGCGCAGATTCGACGGCTCCACCAAAATATTCATGTCATACGGATACCAATTAGCAACAACAGCTTTACAAACCCTTAATGCTTACGCCGCCGTTGCCAATAAGGGTGTAATGATGAAACCTTTTCTTGTACGTTCAATACTTAATGAACAAGGCGAAGAACTTATACACAATGAACCGCAAAAAATAAGGCAAATCGTTTCGGAACAGACGGCAAACACTCTTACAAACATACTGGTAAATGTTGTAGATAAAGGAACAGCCCAACAAGCAAAAATACCCGGACTTTCAATAGCCGGGAAAACAGGGACAGCACAGCAATTGGTGGATGGTGAATATACTCGTGAAGCATATACCGCATCTTTTGTCGGATTTTTCCCAGCGCAATCTCCCCGTTTGGCTATGATTGTAATGCTTGATAAACCCATGACGAATATTTACGGGGGTATGACTGCAGCACCAATATTCAGAAGAATAGCTTCACGATGGATAAGTGCGAAAAGAATAACAGTCGCCTCATCGAAAACAGATATTGCCAATAAACAGGATTCCGTTATTATGCCTGATGTACGTGGCATGACATACGATATGGCAAAAGAGATTCTCGATAATTCGGGCTTACGATATTTGCAGAAAAAACAACAAGGAACAATTGTTATACAATCGCCTGCAGCCGGAACAAGGATACCCTTATATTCGTCGGTTGTTTTAACAATTCGTTCCGTTCGTTCGGTTATTGCCGATACAGGCCACACTGCCATGTCCTCACGCCCCGATGTGCGAGGAATGAGCGTAAGGCGTGCTTTGGCTGTACTGCATGCTGCAGGCAATACGGTAACTATAAAGGGCAGCGGTTATGTACGAGAACAATTATGGTATAATAAAGGAAAAAAATCCTGTACTATTGTTTGTTCACATAAGTACTGATTAAAACAATATTGGCTTTATTTTCTAAAAAGGAAAGTTATAATAATCACGTTCCATATTTAATTCGGAATATTATTTTCTCTTTTTCGTTTTTTTCTCCTCTTCCGATTTCCCGTCTAACAATACTTTTGTGGAGCGGTCAATCGCTTTACGAAAATCTTCTATTTTGTCGGTGGTAATAATTTCCTTTACACCCCGTACAAAGGTTGTTGATCCGTCTTTCTGTAATTTTTTCAGTTCGAGAGTTATCTCGGAAAAATCCTTTTTATTTTCGGCAGTTCCCGTAATTATATACTCAATACCAATACGTCCGAGCATGGCAAGTTCTTGCCCCACAGGTTCGCGATTGTTTTCAACGCCGTATAAGTTAAGCATAGCATAAATGGAATCGCGTGTATCGATATCCACAAGCGTAAACTTAGGATGATCTTTTCCGGCATTTACCATTACCTGCACAGCGTCATAAGCATTTATCACCTGCATTTTCAGATCGTAAATCTTATTAAGATTTTTATAATTATCCTTAAAAATAATTCCAGTAGGTACTACGGTAGGTGCCGGATAACGACGCATATCCTCATCCGCCTTATCGAACATTAAACTGTCCCTTTCAGCTACGGCAAAAGCTCTTTGTAAAGCATGTAAAAGCGGAATATCATAAATAATGGAATCACTTTTCCTATACCGTAACAATGCGAATCCTACCCCCGGTCTTGATTCATTGTATTCAGGAAAAGCATCTTCCAGTATTTCCACTCTCAGTAAATTATTGAGACGCTGTATATTTACATATACGGATTTCTGCGCATTCAAAAATTCCATTACTTTCGATATCGTAGGAGAAATTCCCTGAGCTTTTAAAAATTTACTCGCGGAATCGTTCATGGTCATCCGAATTACTTCATATTTGCCTGAAGCAAATGCTGCTAAGGCAAGAGCAGGCGGCACTTTTGCAGCAATTTCTTGTGGTATATTATCGCCGACCTGAATACGTGCAATAAGCAATTTATGAAGTTTTTTATCAATTATTTTTTCCGTATTTCCGCTCTGGGCATTGAGGAAAGATTGTGAGCCGATACAAAAAAAGAAAAGGATAAGAATTGCCGACATAGGTGATGAATATTTATTATGTTCCATGAATAAATTCCTTAATCATTTGTACTACATATTCCAATTGTTCTGTTTTTAATTCGGGGAAAATAGGGAGCGCAAGAGTTGTTGCGGCCGAATTATTGGCAATAGGGAAACTATCGTCATTCGGTTGCAAAAATGTAAAACATTCCTGACGGTGAAAAGGTACCGGATAATAGATTTCGCTGCCTATATTTTTTCCTTTCAGAAACTCTCTTAATTCATCGCGTTTTTCAACTCGAATAACATACTGATTGTAGATGTGATGATTGTTTACCCCACTATCACGATAGACCGCAGCCGGTAACAGTACGCTGTTTTTATCATTGAAATTTACGACTCCTTCACCTTCCGAAAGCCCATTCTCCATAAACAATCGAGTATAGAATTCCGCATTTTTCCTTCTCGCTTCATGCCATTGTTCCAAATATCTCAGCTTAATATAAAGAACCGCTCCTTGTATTGCATCCATCCTGAAGTTACCGCCGACAAATTTGTGATAATAACGGGGATTCATTCCATGATCGCGCATTAGTCTGAGTTTTAACCCTAACTCATCATCATTTGTGGTAATAAGTCCGGCATCGCCGAAAGCTCCCAAATTTTTAGTAGGATAAAAAGAATAACATCCCATTAATCCTATTGAACCGACAGGGCGACCATCCTTATACTGCACGCCGATACTTTGTGCTGCATCTTCAATAACAGGTATCGAAAACTCATTTCCTATAGCCATAATGGCATCCATATCGGCACTCTGACCGTAAAGGTGCACAGGAATTATAGCTTTTGTTTTTGACGTGATGGCATCTCTGATTCCCTGTGGTTCAATATTGTATGTAACAGGGTCACAATCAACAAACACCGGAATCGCATTCAAACGTGTAACCGCTCCGGCTGTAGCAAAAAAGGAATAAGTGGGGACAATAACTTCATCGCCTGGCTGAATATCGAGTGCCATTAGAGCCATAAGTAGG
>JALHLL010000164.1 GCA_022844575.1 bacterium | reverse complement strand
ATATATGGTCTCGCTTCCAATACAAGTACTTCATATCCTTTTTCTGCCGCTCCCATAGCTGCGGCAATTCCCGCTACACCGCATCCTATTATAATTGCTTTTTTTGCTATCATGTCGCTTTATATGCTCTCCTCAATACTTCCAAAGTTATCGAAAAATCAAACTTCTTTTATGTTACTCGGTCTTCTTTCGGCTTATACAAAGGCAAAGCGGTATTTTTGTTTCATATCTGTTTACGGTTTTTGCCAATTCATGAGTGCTATAACAACACAGCCCCCTATACATAATTGTATTATGTGTAACAAGCCGACGCAAAGCTTTTTTGTAGGTAAAACTCCGCTTATAAAGTGTTCGGAATGCGGTCTTATCGCTTCAGCATTTATTCCCACCGATGCTGAAAGAGAGCAATATTATACACATAGCTATTCGTTAACTGCTGAAAGTACTATTAATCGTTCCATTGCCGAAATGAGGCGTTGGTCGCGTTTGCCCGAACAGCTAAAACTATTGCGCGATATCGCAGCACTGAAAAAAGCGCCGGCAAAAATCCTTGATATCGGTTGCGATAAGGCGTATTTTTTGGATGAGGCAAGACGTTACGGTTATGATGTTTTCGGTGTTGAACCCTCGCAAAGTGCGCGTGAGTATGCAAGTACAATAGGAATACCCATTGTTGCGCATCTGGACGATATAACCGATAAGTATGATATTGCAGTACTATGGCATTCCTTAGAGCATAGCGGCAATCCTGTGGAAACTGTAAAGCAAATACATTCATTGCTTAATAATGAGGGTCTTATTGCTATTCGCGTGCCGGATTTCGGCAGTTTTTGGAGTAAGGTTCTCAAGCAAAATTGGTTATGGTTTCAATCGGACAATCACTATTATCATTTTACAAAGGAATCTCTTTCCGCTTTAGTTCAAAACGCGGGTTTTTCCATTCTGTTCCTCCAATCGCAAAGACCAAGCAATCTACTTACTTTACGTTCGGGTATGACGGCTATCTGGAGTTTTGGAAAATATACTTCGCTGCGTGGTACTGCCCGTTTGAGGGTTTCGCAATTGTATCAATACTTTACCGGTATTGAGCTATATATCATTGCCCAAAAAGTAGATTAGTAAGTTTTCTCCCCAATAATTCCACCACTCTGAGGTAGTTTTTTGCTTAAATAGGTTTTTTATAAAAAAAATACCATATTTCTGAAACATCCTATGCTTTTTTGTGTCGTTCGGCTTGCTTTGGGTAAAGGTGGTATTATCGTATCGTTGGGGTGTAGGTTTCAGCTTTGCACAAAAGGGGTTTTATTTGCATAACTTACTTATATGTTTGAAACTACATAAGAAAACGTTATTTTAGTTTTAGTGAACAAAAAATCATTCAGATTTGCTCTATAGTTCAATAAGCTACTTATTTATTGGGAGCTCCGTATGCGCCTTTATACACTTTGTTGTATCGTGCTATTGTGTTGCATACATAGTGCCCAATCACAAAGGCAGGATTATAATTGGCATTTCGGAGCCGGAGCCGGTATATCGTGGTCAAGCGGTACACCTACAGTCGTTAACTCAACATTCATGTCAAGTAATGAAGGATGCGCCGCTATTTCCGAGCGTTCGACCGGCAAATTGCTTTTTTATACGAATGGCAGATATGTGTGGGATTCCACCCATATACCATTGAGTAAAATTCTTAATAGTGGCCCATCATCAACACAGGGTCCCTTTATCATCCCTGATCCGAATGACCCCGACCAATATTATGTTTTTGCCGTACCTGATTTAACAGGTAGCGGCCCCAGCGAAAATTTTTGTTATTCTCTTGTTAGAACAAAGCCCGAACTTGAAATCCTTATTGAAAATAAATTTATAAGGAATGAAGTAGCGGAAAAAATTACCGTAGCTTATCATCAGAAAAAATATTGGATAATTGTGCATAACAGATATAGTAGTGCTTTTTATTCTTATTTGCTTGATGATGAGGGTTTTCATACTACACCTGTTGTTTCAGACTATAGTTATAGTACTATTGATAATGTAATAGGGTGCATGAAAGTTTCACCCGACGGCACTATGTTGGCACTTGCAACCTACGGAGGCGAATTGCGTAAATTCAATTCCCATTTATTACTATTCAATTTCGATAAAGTTTCGGGTTTGGTATATAATCGTAAACTGATAAAGGTAACCGATACTTTGAATTATGTGTATGGTGTTGCTTTTTCGCCTGACAGCAAAAAATTATATGCTACAGGTGGCAGGCGACCCAAGTCTTCGGGGGATGTGCCTAAAATATATCAATATGAAATTGCTGCTGATCAGTCTATAGTGAGTGGTTCGGAGTATATTATTTATCCGGCAAGTGCTGCGTATGGAATGCAATTAGGACCCGATGATAAATTATATGTTTCGCGCGATGAAGCCCGTTATTTATCAGTAATCAATTTCCCGAATAATAAGGGTAGTGGTTGCGATTACGTTGATGACGCGATTGCGCTTATACCGGGCAGATGTGCCTTAGGATTGCCGAATTTTTCGGACAAAATTTTTTCATCGGATATTGAACATGAAATATGTGAAGGTGAAAATGTTGAAATTGGTATGGAACCCGCTAATAATGTATATCGGTGGTCACCTACAACCGGACTAAGCGATCCAACTATTGCAAATCCGATTGCGAGTCCGACGAATACTACCGTTTATACATTATCGGTTACGAATTCATTCGGTAAGGTATCGCATCATATTCACACGGTTACAGTAGCTAAGGATAGACCACAGCTACATGTATTTCCGAGCGATCCATCCATTTGCAAAGGAAAGGACACAGTAATTTTTGTTTCGGGTGGTAAAAGATATCATTGGTCGCCTGCTTACGGTATTTCCGATACATTAAGTCCTTTTCCCGTTGTTTCACCCGATACGACCACAACATATACCGTTAGGGTATTTAATGGCGGATGTTTTTCTGATATACAGGTTAAAGTGACCGTTGTGCCTATAAGTGTAGCAAATGCTGGAGCGGACAAAACATTATGTAAAGGGGGTAGTACTAAAATCGGCTCACCCGATAGTAATAATGAAATTACGTATTCATGGCTCCCGATAGAAGGGTTGGATAATCCGTTTATTTCCAATCCGACCGCATCGCCATTGAATACTACACAATATATTATAACGGCAAAAAGTAAATTAGGTTGTATAACAAAAGATACGTGTTTTGTAAACATTGTGAGTTTTCCTTTTACGGTAAGAGAATCCGATACGATTTGTTACGGTGACGCGAAGCAATTGATTGCAACCGGCGGATCACGTTATGAATGGTCGCCAAAGGATGGATTAAGTAATCACGAAATAGCTACACCCGTTGCTCAACCGCATAAAACAACACGTTACAGAGTGCTTATATATCAAAGCGGTTGTGTGGATTCCGCTTTTGTTACAATTACCGTGAATGACTTCGGGAAACAGAGTACAATCAGTAATTATGTTATTTGCGAAGGGGCATCAATAAAGGTAGGTACAAAAAATAATCCCGCATGGACATATAAATGGAATCCGGCTACATATCTTAATAATGCAAATAGCGCACAACCTATTTGCTCCGCTCCGAGTGATATGCGTTATATTGTAACTATTACAAATGAGCAGGGCTGTATTGCCTATGATACTGTTTATGTAAAAGTAGGTACTACTCTTCTTGTACATGCCGGCGAAGATATTGTTCTTTGTTCGGGTAGTTCGGTTCAATTATCGGCAAGCGGTGCTGAAAAATATTTGTGGTTACCGGCAGATGGTTTGGATAATGCAAATATTTCCAACCCTATTGCAAACCCTCAAAAAACCACAACATATATTGTAAAAGGTATTTCCGTCAAATGTTTTGGTGAGGATACAATAACCGTTATTGTTAATGATAAACCGATTATTGCTATTTCAGCTGATACAACAATATGTGAGGGCAATGTTGTACAACTTAGTGCATCTGGCGCTGATGAATATATTTGGTCACCGAGTGCGGGAATAAGTGACAGCGCAGCTGCAAATCCGGTAGCAAAACCGCTTGCAACAACAAAGTATTATGTTCGAGCAAAAAAGGGGGAGTGTACGGTAAAGGATAGCGTCACAATAACCGTTATAAATATTCCGCTACTTTCAGTTTTATCCGATACTACTATTTGTGCAGGTAATTCGGTTCAATTAACAGCAAGCGGAGCGGAAAATTATTCATGGTCGCCAGGTACAGGTTTAAATAATCCAGATATTCCGAACCCGATAGCAACCCCTACTGAAACAATTACCTATACCGTTATAGGGAAAAACGGGAATTGCAGCGAAAGTAAACAAATAACAATACAAGTAACTCCGCAACCTTTATTGACTGTTAATAATGATGTGACAATATTCACAGGCGATAAAGTGCAATTATTGGCAAACGGAGCGGAACAATATACATGGTCACCGACAGATGGTTTGGATAATGCCAATATTCCGAACCCTATAGCAACACCCACCGAAACAATTACCTATACCGTTACGGGGAAAAACGGAAATTGCGAGCAGCAAAAAAGCGTTACTATTACCGTAAAGGAAAGGGGAGAGCGTATATTGACCGTATCAAAAGATACGGTGATATGTAAAGGAGATTCGGTACGATTGTTTGCCGACGGATATGAAACGTATATATGGAGTCCGAAGGAAGGATTGAACACGGAAACCTCAGCCTCGCCCTTGGCTTTTCCGGCGCAAAGCACATGGTATAAGGTACAAGGTTTTGCAGATAATAAAACTGACTCCGCTTTTGTAATGGTACAAGTAAAAGAAAGTGATACAGTGATGTACTCACTTTCCCTTGCCGATAACAAAGAGATACATATCGGTAATAACGTCTCCATACGGCTTGAAATAAAGAATATAGTGCCTTATTCCGAATGTACACTTTTATATGATGATTGTTGTTTGTTCATATCCGAGATACCTCAAAGCAAGGAAATACTTGTTTCTGTATTGGAAAAAGGGAATGGTTTTATTCGTTTGGCACTTATTAAAGATAAAGAAACAAATGGAACGGTAACTGTAGCGGGATTGATTTTATTACCCGAACAGTACCATGAAAAACAAACCATAACAGTAAAAGATATTAAAAAGGAATCTGATAAATGTACGGTCACTATGAGTAATAATGTTGATTTGTTATATAGCAATTATTGTGCTTATATGCTACGTGGTGTAAAGGCATATGATAAGTTCGATATAATAAGTGATGAAAAACAAACAATACTTTATACCGGAGTAGGTGGCTATACGGAAATAGCTATCTATGATATGAAAGGAGAAGAAATGTGGAAAAAACATGACGTATATCCTGCTTCAACAGAACAATATATACAACTACCGGAATTATCAGGCGGGGTGTATATACTAAGGGCAAGTAATTATGTTTGGAAAAAAGATGTGGTGATGTTTAGATAAATAATTAACTGATTTCTTAATCGTATGTTCCCTTATGCTTTTTGCCCTTTACACCATATTATTTGTCATGTTTTCTGTCTCTCTCTATAGCCAAAGAGAAGCAGAAAATTGGTATTTTGATAATCGTTCGGGCATATCATTTGCAACCGGAAGCCCCATTGCTTTGAGAGATGGAAAAATAAATACACTTGAGGGATGTGCTGCAATATCGAATAAATATACCGGAGAATTGCTGTTCTATACCGATGGTGTAACGATATGGAACAAATACCATGAAGTAATGCCTAATGGCACAGATTTAAAAGGCGGCAATTCATCTACACAAAGTGCATTAATTGTTCCTTATCCTGATAAAAGAAATGAATATTTTTTATTTACTGCACCTGATCTGACAGGTAATAGCGGTTTTACCGAATTGTGTTACTCCATTGTAAGCATGAACGATCCGCAGGGTAATGTTATTCAAAAGAATATATCATTAAGGGATAGTATTGGTGAGAAATTATGCGGCACGATTTATTGTGATGACAATGAATTTTGGGTGCTTACCCACCATAATAAGAGAGCGATATTTTATGCTTATCATATTGGTAGAAAAGGTATTGATACCGTACCCGTTATTTCCGATTTCGGCGATACATATAATTCCGCCATTGCAGGATATTTGAAAATATCACCGCAAGGAAATAAAATAGCTACCGGTATGGGCGTATTGATGCAAACAAGTGCTTTATACCTTTTTGATTTTGATAGAAGAACGGGAAAGGTCGATAATCGAAAGAAAATTGATGAAGGTATTGCTACATCATTTTACGGCGTAAGTTTTTCACCGGACGGATCGAAGTTGTATGCTATTAATAATGGCTTGATTCAATACGATCTTAGTGTTGATGATGAAAGCTCGATAAAAAATTCACGCTCATTAATTGCGAAAGAAAGTTACGGTGCATTACAGATTGCCCCCGACAAAAAAATATATACGCCCTTAGCACAAGGTCTTGCCGTTATAGAAAATCCGAATGTAAAGGGTTCCTTATGTAATTATAAGGAAAATGCTGTAAATATTGTTACGCGTGCCGGTTTGCCGAATTTTATGGATTATATATTCAGAATGAGGGAGAAAATAAGTTGTATTGGAAGCTTGGGAACTATTGATACTGTATATGGCTGCATAGGACAAACACTTTCGATTATTCATTCGCGTTCGGAAAATATAAAAAAACGCGAGTGGAAATGCGAAACCGGAACAATAATACCGTTAAACGATACGACCATTCTTTGTACCTTTCTGCAAGCAGGCAAACATAATATAGTTTTAGAAATAAGCAGCGAAGAGATAACCGATACTATTATAGGTACGGTAATTATTCATAATACTCCAAAAGCTTATGCAGGGAAAGACACTGTTTTATGCGAACTAAAAACACATATAATACCTATTGGCGGAACTGTTACCGAAGGATATACATACAGTTGGATACCGGCAGATAAAGTTGACAATGCGACAATATCAAATCCGAAAGCCATACTACAAAACAATACCACATTTGTTCTTACTGTAACCGATGCCTTCGGGTGCATAGCTCGCGATACAATAACAATTAGTCTGCAAGAATTACCGGAACTGACTGATAAAGACAGTATGATAATATGTGAAGGCGAAACAATACAATTACTGGCAAAAGGAGCCGATGCGTATGCGTGGTATCCTGAAACGAGATTAAATAATTCTTCAATTCCTAATCCGATGGCCTCACCCGAAAAAACGACTATGTATTATGTTAGGGGTGTTATAGGAGGGTGTAGCATAACGGATAGTATCCTAATTATTGTTCATAAAAAACCTATTCTCACGCTAACCGGTAATACAACTCTTTGCGAAGGTGAAAGCTCTTTATTAACTGCAAGTGGAGCCGATACATATGAGTGGTATCCTGAAGCAGGATTAGATAATACAACAATTCCAAATCCTAAAGCTACCCCTAAAGAAACGACTATGTATTTTATTAAAGGTACAAGAAATAACTGCGAAAGTAAGGACAGTATTTTAATTACTGTTTTGGACAAACCGGCGATTCGGGTATCTGATGATACGACAATTTGTGAAAGTACCTCTGCCTATTTATTGGCTGAAGGTGCTGATACTTATGAATGGTCACCAGTTGCGGGATTAAATAATCCGAATATTCCTAATCCGATTGCAACACCCGAAATAACAACTGAATATACAGTAAAGGGAACAACCAGTAATTGTTCAGTGGCAAAAACAATTACTGTAAAAGTGGAACAACCTACCCCCACACCTATTATTATAGATGTACCCGATAGTTTGAGATTTACAGCAGGAACCGTATCGCCCGTTATGGTGAAGATACCGGAAGGAATAGATACCATAACATTGACTATATATTATGATGACTGTTGCCTTTCGTATGAACAAAGTCGTGCGGAAAATTCACAGGTATTTGTTCATAATAAAGGCAAGGGATTTGTAACGGTTTCAGCCATTGTGGAAAATGCCTCGGGAGATGTTGTATATATACGTTTTTTGACATTATTACCACCCGACGGTCGATTAAAAGAAAAGATAAGTATAAAGAATATTAAAGTCTCATCACCTTGTATCGCCCCGCTTGGAACTGAAGCCGAAATTAACTATAACCCCACCTGTGCATGGGATATACGCGGAGTACATGGAAGTGAAAAATTCGA
Organism: bacterium; assembly: GCA_022844575.1. GTDB lineage: Bacteria > Bacteroidota > Ignavibacteria > Kapaibacteriales > UBA961 > UBA2353. The sequence continues at coordinate 146 of JALHLL010000164.1, read as the reverse complement.
TATAGTAATAAGTGGAGAAAAGACAATGTTTTGGACAGGAATAGGCGGCAAAACAAGAATAAGTATTTATGACATGACAGGACAGGAAGTATGGAAAGCGGAAAATATCTATCCATCCTCCTCCGAAATTGAAATAATACTACCAG
>JALHLL010000163.1 GCA_022844575.1 bacterium | reverse complement strand
AACAAAGTAAATACCTTGTCGAAAGTAGCTTTCTCCTAACTCCGAAACTTTATTCTATACGGTCTATCCCCTTCCTCATCACACAAAAGATAAAATCTTGTACGGTATTGAATGGAGTATTGTGTTGTGTATGTAATATTTCCAAAATGGTAAAATGTTTGCCGAAGCATTCTTGTAAGTTTTGTTCCGAATATTGCTTAATTTCTATTCCGCTACATTTTTTAGGTCCCGTTTCGGAAAATGTACCGATTATTACAATTCCTTCGGGTTTAATTGCCTGTGTTACTATACGAATATATTGTTGTATTTCTTCATCCTTTGTTAAAAAATGAAATGCGGCTCTATCATGCCATATATCATACTGCGTTTCGGGCTTAAATTCAAATATATCCGAATGTATCCATGTAATAGTATGCGCTTTTTCGCCTAACCGTGTTTTTGCTTTTTCGAGTGCCTTTTCCGATATATCAAGCACCGTAATATCCGTATAACCCTCTTCAAGAAGATAATCCGCTAAATAACTATCACCCCCGCCAATATCAATCATTATTTCGGATTTGTTTCGGGCATATTGCTCTATCAAACGAAGTGATGTTTCGGGTTTTTCCTGATACCAGCTTACTTCCTTTTGTTCTTTTGTCGTATAGATTGTTTCCCAATGTGCTTTTCTATTAAAATCATCCATTGTTTTGCCTTATAAGTGTATTAGTGCAAAAATAGATGTTGTTTGAATTAGAGAGATAAAAAAAATCCTGCCAAGAACTTGGCAGGATTTTTTAATGAGATGCCCGTAACTATTATCTCTTTATTATGAGAGGTGTAGTTTCGTTTACAAGTCCACGCTGCACTCTCACGGTGTATGTTCCTGTTGAAAGTGAAGAAACATCAATCGTCGAATTTGTTGATTGTAATACGGTATTACCTAATAAATCGGATATCGTAACTTGTTGAGGTTCCGCACCTGTATTAACAACACTTATAGTATTTGTTGCCGGATTCGGATATACAATAAGATTAGAAGAATTATTCGGTTGGTCGTTAACACTCGAAACACGGCGACGTGATAAAATTTCTTCATTCATTTTACCTTCAACCTCATTACCCATAATGTATATTGTAAGGCGTACTCTGGCTACACCTTTGCTGCTCGGATGCGTTGCTTTTAACACTACCGTATATGCGCCTGCGCGTTCCGGAGTCCAAGAGATAAGCATTGGAAAGTTTAATCCGATGTCAGGATTACCCGATATGATTGTCATACCTTCGGGGGCTGATTCCAAAGTGTACTCATATTCATTCGGATCGAGTGTAGTGCCGTCGGAAAGTGAAAGTGCAGTGAAACCTTGCTGATATTCATATCCTACAGTTCCAATAGGCATTTCCATCAAGTATGTTTTATCTTCCCAGTCTCCGTCAACTTCTATGTATTGATCTCCTACAAACAGCGGATACATAAACTCGGTGCTCATGCCATTATCCGCCTCAATAACCACAGTATAATAGAATAATCCTTTTTCGGAAGTATTCCATTCCACGGTGCCTGTCTTATTGCCTATTGTCATACCCATAGGTGCATTCTTAAGCGAATACTTGAATGTCGCATTCGGCACAGCGATAATACGTGCTTCCCAGTTAGCTATATATTTTTCACCTTCATTCGCCCAGTAAGGTATGTTCCAATCAATAGGTTCAATGAATGCAGGTGTTTCCGGTTCGGTGTAGAGTATTGCTTGAAACTGGAATTCGCTTTTGAGTGATTCGTATTCTGCAACTATGGTTACAGGAATCATTTCGCCACGTTTTGCCAATTCTTTGTCATTGGAAAGCCATGATATCGTTCCATCATCTTTTAAAGACATTCCTTCCGGTGCATCTACTAAAGAGAACTTTACTTGGGGATTATCAATTCCGCTTACTAAAGCATTAATCTTTTCAGAACGCTCTTCACCCAGTCGTGTGATAAAGTAGTATGGGAATTCCACACGAAGACCTCTGAAAGTTTCTACCGAGAATTTTTTTGTTACGCTTTCAATGCCATTAGTAACGATAACTTCATAGGTATAAGAGCCAACCTCATTCGGTATCCATGAAATTTCACCGGATCTCTCATCTATTTTCATTCCTTCAGGTGAGTTTGCCAAAGCAAAGCGCAGGTCAGCATACGAACTGTCAAGCGTATAAGCAAAAATTCGGTTTATAAACTGCATACCAACTTCTGTTCTCTGCGGAACGCCGTACTGATAATCATATACTGTAATGGGGTCGGCAATGAAAACCTCAACCTGTTGGTATCCGAATAATCTGCCTGATCTTGCTACGATAAGAGCCTGAAAACCAAAAGGTTCGCTTGAGAATTGTGGTGCTTTCCATTGCAAGACTCCTGTGATAGGATCTATAGTTGCTTCTTCACCTGAACCGTTGCTTGTTGAATACTCAAGTGCATAGGTTATCGGAGCATTCGGATCTTCAAGATTAATGGCATTTGCATCATAGACAAAGTCTGTACCCGATCGTATAGAATTAGGAGGGGTACTTGTAAACTCTACGCGTAACGGATTGCCTGTTTGTATGCGGAACGGTACAACTTTACTGATAGCTTTGTTCTGTATTTCAGTACTTATTCTAACACTAAAGTCATCATAGCCGATTTCACCTGCAAACCACGTTATCTCTCCGGTGTTGAAACCGATTGTCAATCCTGTGGGACCATCAATAAGTTCATAGGTTAAGACAGCATCAGGAAAACCAAAAACTTGCGCATCAATCTTCGATTGAAGTAAGGTATTTGGTTCAGCCATTATTAAGCCGTTCCGAATCTGTATAAGGTTCTCGGTTAGAACATCGTTAGGATCTATTTCAAACAAAGGATCAAATAGTCCTACTAAGGTAAACTGCTGATTCTCATATATATCTTTTACAGGATTTACCGCTACTAAATGCGTAGGATATCCCGTGATAATACTACCGGCAGGTATTCTATACTCAGTTTCTGTTGTATTGAACTGAATAAACTCCGTTGAGGACGCACCGAACAAATCTGTCGTTACGTAATAAATATTATAACTATCGGGTGCAACTCCGCTTGAGGGAGCATCCCATCGTACTATTATTGACCGATTTAACGGATCGGTACCGTTTATCCATTCAATGTTCAAATTCTCGGCGGCATTCGGAGTTTCCTGCGCTTTAGCCGATATGGAAATAAGTGCCAAGAAGCAAAGGTACACACATAGTTTCGTCATCAAGATGGTGCTCTTCATAAAAATACCTCAAAATGTGTTAAAAAGATGAAAAAGTGTTTGGTAAAACACGTTTGTTTATTGGTACAACTGTGTACATGGTGTTTATACTGTATGCTAAGTGTATGTAGCCGTGTGTTTGTTTCATATCGCAGATATAACGGTTCAGAATTAACATTTATTTACACTTTTTTATTAAAGTAGTTTCAGTTCTTTGGTTGATGTATGGCTCAAAGAATTGTTATACAAAGTCATTTCCCTAAATTCGTTGCTATCGTTTTAGCATTCATATACATATTGTTCATTTTCAACTGAACTTATGCAAAAACACGACCATAGTGGGCATTCGGCACTGATACGTCTGGAAGGGGTAACAAAACTGTTCGACAATACGGAAGTATTGAAGAATATCTCCTTATCTATCTTCGAGGGCGATCTGGTTTCCATTATAGGTCCATCGGGTTGCGGAAAATCCACATTGTTACGTTGCATCAATGCTCTTGAGATAATAGACGGGGGTTCGGTTACCGTTGCCGATATAGTTCTCGACCGCCGAGAAGGAACAAATGTAAGCTATAGTCAGATTGAAAAAAGGGCGCATCGTTTGCGTCAATCAGTGGGTATGGTATTTCAAACCTTCAATTTATTTCCGCATAAAACTGTTCTTGAAAATGTGATGTTAGCTCCTGTTGTGGTTCAGGGTATGGAAAAAGATATTGCTCGCGAAATTGCATTGCGTCAGTTAGATAAAGTTGGTCTGAAAAATTTGGCAGACCGCCGTACTGATCAATTATCAGGCGGTCAGATACAAAGAGGGGCTATTGCTCGTGCTTTGGCTATGTCTCCTAATGTTATGTTGTACGATGAACCGACTTCCGCTTTGGATCCGGAACTGGTTGGCGAAGTATTATCGGTTATGCGTGAATTGAATGCTGAAGGCATGACGCAAATTATCGTTACGCATGAAATGCAATTTGCTAAAGATGCAAGCGATTATATTGTGTTTATGGATAAAGGCGAAATCGTGGAAATACTCGCCGAGGAGTTTATGGTCGAGCATCCGAAAGACGAACGGACACAACGTTTCCTGAAGCGAATTATGAGTGTCGGTAGGGAGGACATCAACAATGGTTAAAAAACTCATTCTAACTATTGTACTGGTTTTGTGTACTTATCCGACATTTGCACAACATGTAAGACCGGAAAATATCATACGTTTCGGAGCAGATGCTCGAAGCGGCGCGCCATATTGTTTTGCCGACCCTCATGACCCATCGAAGATAAAAGGTTTTGACGTAGATATTATTCATGCCCTTGCAAAGGTTATGAATAAAAGAGCATTATTTGTGCAGAACAGTTATGAAGGGCTTATTTCGGGTTTGGGTCGAAATAATTACGATGTTGTGATTGACGGAATTGTAATCACCCCCGAACATTTGGCGGAAGTTGATTTCAGTTCGCCATATTATGTAACTCATCAGACCATTGTTGTACCCGATAATAATACAAGCATTCATTCTCTGGAGGATTGTCGCGGCAAAAAAGTGGGAACATTAACTGGTTCGGAAGCATTTATGTTTCTCGAAAAGTTCGGCGGATTGACGATTTTAAGTTATGAGCAGGAAGTTTCCGGTTATCAGGATTTGCTCAATGGCAGAATTGATGCTTTTATTATAGATGCGCCGGTGGCTATTTATTATGTGCCTACCGTAAAAGGATTAAAAATAGTTGGCGGAGAAATTGACCGTTTGATGTATGGTGTTGCAGTAAAAAAGGGCAGTTTGGTTTTACGTGATGAATTAAGCGCGGCAATAGAAAAAATTAAACACAACGGCGAATTAAGAAAAATATTAGAAAAGTGGAAACTATGGAATAATAATATGGCGGAATTAACGGAGGATTATGCACCGTCGGAGAATGAACCGACAGAGTATAATTCCTTTGTGGAAGCCATGAACCGTAGCATAAGTTGGCAAGAACGTTTCGATAGGTATCTCACCTTTTTACCGATGTTCGGTAGGGCGGCATGGACGACTATTGTGATTTCCATTTTTTCGATGATGTTGGCAATGGCAATGGGATTGATTCTTGCCATAATAAGAATATATACGCCCTTTAAGTTTCTTGCCGTTGCCTATATAGAAATTGTTCGCGGTACACCTTTATTGGTTCAGCTTTTATTGATTTTTTACGGTTTGCCTAATATCGGCATTAAGCTCGATCCGTTTATGGCAGGTGTAATAGGGTTGGGGTTGAATTATGCTGCTTTTGAAGCCGAAAACTATCGTGCAGGATTGCTATCGGTGCCAAGGGCTCAGTATGAGGCGGCAAAAGCATTAGGCATGACACGATGGCAATCGTTACGATATGTTATTCTGCCGCAATCCATACGGCTTGTTATACCACCGATAACAAATGATTTTATTTCGCTTTTAAAAGATTCCTCATTGGTATCTATGATTACGATTATTGATTTGACGCAGCAATACAATCTATTGGCTACTACATATTACGATTATTTCGGAATAGGTATTCAGGTTGCTCTCATATATTTTATTATTGGTATTCCGTTTGTCATTGTATCTCGCTGGACGGAAAAAAGAATAAGGCAAGATGGTCGTTTGCGTCGGAAAAGACCGGGGCTAAAACTAATACGATAATTATTTTCATATTTAATTATGACAGGTCGTGGCTTATTTGTTCGACTTCATTTGCGAACATTAATTCTATTGAGTGTGCTAATATGCCTGGCTATCGCTCACGAGTATTTTACGCATAACCTGGGTGATGGTAAAAAGGTTATTGATATAATAAATAAGGCAGGCAGACAGAGAATGTATTGCCATAGAATTGCCATCCTAACCGATAATTGGGTAGATAAGGGGGATACTCTCGGTAAAAGGGAACTCAAAGAAACCATCGAGAGGGTGCAGTCCGTACATAATGAGTTAATAAACTTACAAGAATCAATAATAGATAATCCTGAGCTTACAGATAAAATTCACACATTGCTTTATACAGCTCCCGATACGCTTGATAACCATCTTAAGTCATTTCTAAATGCGGCGGAAATAATACTGTATGCCAAAACTATTTCCGTTAAAGAACGCAATCATGCCGAATATATACGCAGTGATATAAACTCAACGCTTCCGGTAAAATTAGAAAAAGCTGTTAATATTTATGCAGAATTACTTGCAGATCGTTTAGCAGCCAAACATTGGTTCGATAAATATGATTTGGTGATTATTATATGTGTTATATGTATAGCGTGGGTATTTGTAGTTTTTCCCTTTAGTAAGGAATTAAAGGAAGAGATGAGGAAAAATGAGGAAATTATGGCTCGTCTCAATTTATTATCGTTTGTTGCCGAAAAGACACAAAATACTGTTATCATAACCAATGTGATCGGAGAGACACTGTGGGTTAATGCAGCATTTACCGAAATGACAGGATATACCTTAGAAGAAATGAAAGGTAAAAGACCCGGAAGCGTTTTGATGAGCGAACTAACGAATAAAGAGGTACTTACTGCTATTAATGAAGCAATGGAACAAAAAAAGCCATATAACAATGAAATACTTAACAAAACAAAAGATGGAAGGGAATACTGGACTCAGTTTCATATAGATCCGATTTTCGATGAGAATAATATGCATACTGGTTTCTTATCCGTTGAGTTTGATATTACGGAACATAGGGCTGCCGAGAAAAAAATAAATACGACGGCGGAATTGCTGTTGCAACTTATGGAGAATATATTTATAGGTGTTCTTGTAGAAGACGAAAGACATAATGTAATGTATGTAAATTCAAGCTTATGTACATTGTTTCAGTTACCCTTCAGTCCGAAAGACGTAATCGGCGATAATCATGTTCACACAGAGATACAAGCAACATCTCTTTTCGGTGATCCGGAAAAATTTATAAAGAGAATTGATGAAATTCTGAACAATAGAGTCGTTGTATATGATGAACAATTATTATTGCAAGATGGCAGATTTTTTGAGCGCACTTATGTACCAATTCAACTGCACGAAAGTGCTGAATGGAATATGTGGCTATATCGTGATATTACTCAAAGAAAATTATCGGAAGAAGCATTAAGAAAAAGTGAATCTTCATTACAAAAGGCACATACGATTGCAAAACTTGCAAGTTTTGAAACGGCTGCCGACGGTAATAGAGATTATTGGTCAAGTAACCCGGGAATTGCTTTTGGATATACCGACGGACTGGAAATGAAGGGTTTGAATTTAAAAAAATTGGTGACAGTGGATGTTTATAGTGAAATTGTAAAGTCATGGAGCGAATCCGTTATTTCTCGTCAACCCTTCGATATTGATTTTCCGATAGTACACGATGACGGGACAACGCATTATGTGCGGTGCATCTGCGAGCCGATATATGATGAGAATGGACGCTATATTAAAATGTTGGGGATTGTTCAGAATATTACCGAAAATAAGAGAGCCGAATTGGAAATAGTAAAGGCAAAAGAAGAATCTGAAAGAGCGAATAGAGCAAAATCGGCTTTTCTCTCTTCTATGACCCACGAACTAAGAACGCCCCTTAATGCAATTATAGGATTTTCTCAAATTTTGCAGGAAGATCAGGCAATTCCGCACAAACAAAGAGAGTTTATTTCCGCAATGTACAAAAGCGGTCAACACCTCCATGCGATGATTAATGATGTGCTTGATATGTCGAAAATAGAAGCTGATAAATTGGAATTTTTATATGAACCACTTTCATTGGAAGAGTTCATTGATGATTTGATTTCGATTTTTTCCCTGAAATCAGCTCAAAAGAATATTAATTTTTATGTAATAAAAGATTCACTACTCCCTAAGTACATAGTCGGTGATAAAAAACGACTTAAACAAGTATGTATTAATCTTATAGGAAATAGCGTAAAATTTACTCAAAAAGGTTTCATAGAATTTTCCATTAAAAAAATATCCGATTATCAGATTGAGGATTCACGGTCGGTTGAGATATTATTTACCGTAAAAGATACCGGAAAAGGTATCCCTATAGACAGATTGCCGACTATTTTCGAACCTTTTAGTCAGGTCGAATCTTTGCATAGCGAGGGTACGGGACTTGGGCTTGCTATAT
>JALHLL010000162.1 GCA_022844575.1 bacterium | reverse complement strand
AATTGTAAAGGTAAAAGATACCGGTATAGGCATACCTCAGCAACATTTACCGCGCATATTTGAACGATTTTATAGGGTTGATAAAGATAGGTCGAGAGCTGTTGGAGGTACGGGGTTAGGTTTGGCAATCGTAAAACACATTCTTGAAGCGCATCAAGCAAGTTTCGGAGCAGAGAGTGAAGTCGGGAATGGCACAACCATTTGGTTTTCCTTAAAACGATAATGATATGGAGTGTCTTTTAAGTCTCTTGTTACTTACTTTTAGCAAAGTGTCTATTTGTTTAGTGTATGTATTTTTTGTATATTTGACTTCTATATTTGAATATCACATAGAGTAAACGGAGCATATCAATGGCAAAACGGTGTGAATTAACCGGTAAAACTGTTCTTGTAGGAAACAATGTTTCACATGCGAATAATCGCACGAAACGCCGTTTTCTTCCTAATCTTCAAAAAAAACGTATTTGGATTGCTGAAGAACAGCGTTGGGTAACGATGAAAATTTCTACAAGTGCAATGCGCACGCTCGATAAAAAGGGCTACACTGCAATGATGCGTGATATGAATGGTTGATAGATTACTTTAGTATTTGAAAACCCTGTCGGATTATTTCCGTCAGGGTTTTTTTTTGCCATTATTGTTTTTTCAACTGACTACAGTTTTTCTGTTGTTCCGTTTCATCGTATTTTGCATAATTGTATTCTATTACTAATCCTTCGATTTTTTATGTCTCTTTTGTTGGATGTCCGCAATCTTGTTACGGAATTTCGTTCAGACAATCGTGTTACGAAAGCCGTGAATGATGTTTCATTTTCCTTACAAAGGGGAAGAACACTCGGAATAGTAGGGGAAAGCGGTTCAGGTAAGTCGGTTACATCACTTTCTGTTATGCGACTTATTCCGAACCCACCTGGTAAAATTTCCGGTGGTAAGATTCTTTTTTATGAAGAAGACGGCGCAGCTACTGATCTTCTGACACTTCCCGAAGACATTATGCGCTCATATCGAGGAAATCGCATTTCGATGATCTTCCAGGAGCCGATGACTTCACTCAATCCCGTTTTCCGATGCGGTGATCAGATTATGGAGACAATTATACTTCATCAGAAATGTACAAAGAAAGAGGCAAGGGAACGCACACTCAACTTATTGAAAATGGTAAAGTTACCACGACCGGAAACGATGATTGACCAATATCCGCATCAACTTTCGGGAGGGCAAAAACAAAGAGTAATGATTGCAATGGCTATGTCTTGCAACCCGTCATTATTGATTGCTGATGAACCGACGACGGCTTTGGACGTTACTGTTCAGGCGACAATTCTTGACTTAATGCGTGAACTTCAGCGTGAACATAATATGTCTATGATGTTCATTACTCATGATTTGGGTGTAGTTGCCGAAATAGCCGACGATGTAATTGTAATGTACAAGGGAAAAATTGTTGAGACCGGGAGTGTGCAGCAAATCTTTGAAGATCCGAAACACCCATATACCAAAGGATTGTTGGCTTGCCGTCCGCGATTGGATATGAAGTTAAGGATTCTCCCGACGGTACGAGATTTTATGGATGAACAGCCCGACGGTACGATTACGGAACGTTCACATGTAGGAGTAACGGAATCATTAACTCGCGTAGCAATAACTTCAAAGGAAATTGATGAAAGAAACAATGTTCTGGCAAGTAAAGAACCGTTTCTTTCCGTTAAAAATTTGCAAGTTTATTTTCCGATTCGTACAGGAATTTTTAGTAGTGTAAAAGGATATGTAAAGGCGGTTGATTCCATCTCATTTGATGTAAAACCCGGAGAAACACTCGGTTTGGTCGGTGAATCGGGATGCGGAAAAACAACGACAGGCAGAGCTATATTGCGTCTTGTGGAACCAACAGGCGGTCAGGTAATTTTTGACGGTAAAGACGTTACAAAACTCGGCTCCTCGGAATTAAAATCATTACGTCGAGATATGCAGATTATTTTCCAAGACCCTTATAGTTCCTTAAACCCTCGCCTTTCGGTAGGTAGTGCCATAATGGAAGTAATGCGTGTACATTCCATATTCGAAACGGATAAAGAAAGGAAAGACTACACACAATATCTGCTTGATAAAGTGAACCTATTACCCCATCATTATAATAATTATCCCCATGAATTTTCGGGCGGGCAGAGACAGAGGATATGTATAGCCCGTGCTTTGGCAATGAAACCGAAATTTATTGTTTGTGATGAATCTGTGTCGGCTCTTGATGTTTCGGTTCAAGCGCAGGTATTAAATCTTTTGGTCGGTTTACGTGAAGAGTTTAACTTAACCTACATTTTTATCTCACATGATTTGAGTGTTGTTAAATTTATTAGCGACAGGATTGCTGTAATGAATGCCGGTAAAATAGTTGAAATGGAACGAGCACAACAACTATATGATATGCCAAAAGAAGAATATACGAGATCATTGATAAATGCAATCCCGAAAGGAACGCTCGAGGATATTCGTAAACGTTCAGTTCATATATAATCTAAAATTGTTTTCCAAATGCGTACATTAATATATCTGTATATTTCCGTTTTATTTTTTTGTACTGTCACTGTTCAAGCACAGGATAAAAGAGACGAAATCAGAAAAATGATAGTGATTACGAACACAAATAGCATTGTAAATGTAATAACGGATGCAATGATTGCTAATATGAATAAGGTGTTTACCGAAAGGTATAAAAAGAAAAATACGGCTGCAAATCTTAATAAGTTTATGGGCTTTGTAAGAAAAGAGATAAGAGCTACAATGGACTTAATCGTAAAAAACGATTTGGTTGATTTGTATGATAAGAACTTTACACACGATGAAATTAAAAATATAATAAAGTTTTACGAGAGTACTGAAGGCAAAAAACTTTTGAATCTTACCCCGGTTCTATCGAAGAATATAAAAGAACTTATTGATAAAAAATACCGAGATTCATTAATACAGAGATTACAAGAAGAAGCAAAAAAGTTTTTAAAGACGACAAAGTAGATTATAGTCGTAATGTACCATACTTAAATGTATAATTGCTAAGAAAACATATCATTATATAAACCATGAAATCAATTTCCTCACTTGCATCAATAGAAGGGCGTGTTCTGTTGCATAAGGCATATCGTGAATTGCGCTTCGAGAGAAGAATGGGGTTGATTTCCACTCTACTGATATGTTGGCGCATTTGCTGTAATGAAAAATCACTTTCGCGATATACGGATTATGAGTGTACCATTGAGCAACCATTGGGTGCTTCATCCGGTACTGTACTATGGATGCAGGAAATCATAAATAGATTCCATTATTCAACCGTAAATTCCTTTGTTTATTTCGGGGCTGCTATACTGTTAGTCGTTATCGGATTGCGTCGTGTTTTTGAAAATACTATTTCCGATGCCTTTGTTATAGGAAGTATAATACTCGAAGCCACGATGCTTATCTTCATGTTCATCGTTATGTTTTTTTCACCGCCGGACAATGACGATTCGGATGTATTTGTAGAAGAGAATGGAACTGAAGAGGTACAGGATATTATAAGGGAAATAGGGGAAATAGCTCGTGATTATGCTTCAATATCAGTTCGTTTGGATTCTATTGCAGAAACATTGGAAACCGTAGCCCAAACACAAGAACAATTAACGAAAACTACACAGACGGCAATTCTGGCAGTAACTGAAGCCGTCTCGCCGAATCCTGAAATGATTGAACAAATGCGATTAACAAACTCGGCTTTGAAAGATTTGACCCATACAATAGAAAAACTTAATAAGTCGGCATCACAAATAGAAAAAGCAGCAATTGAACAAGCTGTTCGTTCTGAACTTACACGAATTATCGGAAATAATCTATCCGGTCATCATGCGTAGAAGACCACAGAGAAGACTCGTTGAGATTTACTTTGTTCTTTATCTTGCCGCTTTAGTATTATTATTGCCGGGAAACGATTCCTTTGAAAAAGAAAAACAGTCGGCAATTTTAACGGCAGTACTGCAACAATCATTTAATGCCATACCTGAACAACCCGTTCTTAATTGTATTATTGACCCGCAAGCATCGAAAGTAATCCGATTCGATTCTGTTAATCATATATTGTTTGGCGGTTACGTTAAAGATATACAATATGAAGCAATTATTGAAGATCAATTTGCGGGACAAACTTTAAGACTTGTTTCTAATGAAACATCACCTACACCTATGTTTTCGATAAAGTATAGTTCGGCTTTACAAGCGGCTCGGTTTTCATGGAAGCCGCCTATTAATTCGGAAAAGAGAAACCGTACATTTCTTGTAAAAGTAATTGCCTCCGCAGTGCCTGTTGCTTCAGAAGGTAATACCGAACTTAACAATTTGATTCGAAGCACAGGAACAAGGGTAAAAACAGAAACATCGTTCAGTCTTAATGTTGTCTATTCTCAGTCGGGGGAATCAATTGCAACAAGAATTGATACCGTTATAATGCAGACCCAACCGGTAAATACAGCAAGTGGAGCAGTACCCATACAGACAGCATTGACTTATGGAGCTTTAACGGCTCAACCTCAATTAGAGCAGATACAAGCCATTGCTGCACAAATTTGGAATAATAGTGTTTTTATTGGTGGTATAAATTCAAGTGCTGATCTGAAACGCACACCGATTATCCGAATTGAGGGAAGCGGAGCACAACAAGGAGGTACTGCTGAAATTTCCGATGTTCGTGGAAATCAATTTATTATTAGCGGCAAGGCACCATTAAGCGGCTTAATGAAGGTTATGGTAACGGCAGAGAGGCGTGGCGATGGTAAACAGATAAGTACAAGTTTTATCATTGAACCGCAACCGCTTTTACAACCGTTTTTACCAACGGAAATGAATCCCGGTGTCTTATATACATTCGATCCGCGTATGCCTCAGATACAGGGTACCGAATCTAAAGCCTTGTTACGAGATCCACGAGGTAATGAGCTTGTCGGCAGCCAGCGAGGTGGGATATTCACCTTTACTCCGTCCTTATCGGATACAGGAAAAACAATATCCTTTGAACGATGGGTAGGTGGCCGAAGAATCGGACAACCTATCAATATTTCAGTAAAAGATTACCCTGCGCCCGAAATAGTTGAAATTCTACCCGGTGGTCAGGAAAATGTAATTCATGTAAGAACCCGAAGCTTCGGACTTGTAAAAGGTAAAAAAAATGAAGCCAAAATAGAAGTTGTGGAGGGTAATGCAACCGTACGGGATATGCGTGGCTCCATTCAATACATAGATAATATTACTCTACAAATTTTTAAAATTACGACCATTGGTACTATAAAGTTCCGTGCATATGATCAACGAGGAGTTCGTTCTGCAGTGCGCAAAGGGGGAGAGTAGTATGTTTGCATTTTCGACTTTAGAACAAACATTCCTAAATCTTTCACCTATTCAAAGCGCGTGTTCAGTATTTTTGTAATGCAGCGTGGGAGAAGATCATATCTTCATCCTAATACAAAATTGAATCCATAAGGAAAATTGTATGAAATCGATAAGCATACTATATGCTATTCTATTGTTATGTACACAAATAGTAGTGTATGCTTCCATACAGGATAACCCTTCTTATCGCATCAAGTCAAAACCGGCGTTTATTGAAAATAATGGGCAATGGAACGATGGTATTCGATATGTTTTAAGCCAATCCTCGTCGGATAAAACAATTCTTACTAATTCTACAGTAACTTTTTATAAGAGTCTTGTCGAAAACCGACATCTTGTAAACAAACATGAGCATTCCTTAACCGAACAAAATTCTATTAGCTATACATTCGGATACAATTTCGGTTCAAAGTTCGACGAAATTCAACGGAAAGGTATAACTGCCGGTACTTATAACTATTACTTTGGTAATAAAGCCGTTACTAATGTTCGTGGAGCAGATGAATTACAATGTACACTTGAAAACGGCACTGAGATTAGAATAAATATTGATGATGAACATAGGACATTCTATACGATTTCTTTGGAAAATGCACATGCTTTTTCATTCGATTTGGAAGGTGTCACGAATATAACAAAGGGCAAAAACGAAATTATCGGAACAACGCCTTTAGGCTCAATCTATATTTCTCTACCTGAACTTTATATTAAGAGTATAAATGGAAAAATCTTATTGCCTTATGAAATTGTAATAAATAATGAGAATAACATATCGATAATACCTAAAGTACAAAACAATGACGAAAAGTTTGAGTTGGTGCTTATGCAACCTGTTTTTTCATCATTGTTAGCGGGCTCAAATGATGATGAAGCACGTGCTGTTGATGTGGATTCATCAAGAAGCATATATATCGGTGGTGAAACCAACTCACAGGATTTTCCTATAACCACAGGCGTTTTTCAATCGTCGTTGGTAAGTTCGCGTGATTGTTTTGTAGCTAAGTACAGCGAGGACGGAGCACAACTGCAATTTTCTACCTTTATAGGCGGTGATGGTATTGACCGAACCTTGGATATAACCGTTAATGAAGAGGGAGTTGTTTATTTAGCGGGTTCAACATCATCAAGCAATTTTCCATTAAGTTCAAATGCCTTTCAGAAAAAAAGAAAGAACCTTGACCAGGGGAGTGACGCATTTGCTCTACTATTAAGCTCGGACGGTAAAAGACTTATAGCATCTACATATTTCGGCGGACAATTTAATGATGCAGCTGAAACGATTGCTTTTGATAAAACCGGAAATGTGTATATATCCGGTAAAACTGATGGTCCTAAAGAGTTTACTATTCTGAATGGTTTTCAGGAACAGTTTGGTGGCGGTTCGAGTGATGGGTATGTTACGAAATTAAATCCGGATTTATCATCTGTTATCTTTTCGAGTTTTTTAGGGGGTGATCTTGATGATTATCCCTATGCAATTGCCATAAATGATTCCGGATCAGTATTCGTAGTTGGGCAAACACAATCAAAAAATTTCTTGATTACGCCTTTTACGGTCACTAATAAATTTGCCGGGGGTAATTATGATAGTTTTATTACCAAAATATCACCCGATGGAAAAACTATCAGATATTCTACATTAGTAGGTGGTTCTGGAGATGAAAGTGCCGTCGGTATTGTACTTGATATTTATAATAATGCCTACGTTGTAGGAAATACGAATTCCCTAAATTTTCCTCTCACAGTTCTAGGTGCCGACACATCATTTAATGGAAAAGATGATGCCTTCTGTTATAAGATAAGTCCGTTGGCAGATAGATTTCTTTTCAGTACACTTATTGGTGGCAGTAATGATGACTATGCAAAAAGTATCAATATTGATCCGTGTTATGCTGTTTATGTAAGTGGCGTAACGAATTCCGATAATTTACCGATTTCCGATGACCCTGTTCAACAAAGTTTATCGGGTTCTTATGATGGCTTTCTTACTAAAATAAATGCTGACGGTAATTTATTTGTTTATGGGACATACCTCGGCGGTACATCTGACGATCAATGCCTAGGCGCAGTTGTTGATTCCTCCGGTGCTGTTATGCTCGTCGGATATACAGTATCAACAAATTTTCCGACGCAATCTGCACTAAAGGGTAGAAAAGAAGCATTTATTACAAAGGTACAAGTCGGGATTTTACCTCTTTCACCAAAAATTACAGCAGATGGCCCACTTTCATTCTGTTCAGCGACAGGTAACGTTACTTTAGATGTAGGTGCCGGATATAGAACTTATCAATGGAAAAAGAACAATATATTGATAAATGGTGCTAATTCCCCACGAATTACTGTAAGCGAAACCGGTACATATACAATTGAGGTGATTGATTTAAGCGGATGTATAGGTATAAACAGTATTGATGTTGAGGCATTTTTACCCCCGACAATAGTTTTACAAAAGCAGCAAGTAATTTGCCCTAAATCTTCAACAATTCTCACTCTATCCTCCGCTGACTCCTTGATAGGATTTCGGTGGTTTCCTACTTTAGGATTATCGTCCGATATTGTAAGGCAACCGCGTGCTGAACCACCTGTAAGTACATTGTACACCGTAATTGCTACAGATACAAACAGATGCACATCTCGTGATAGTGTTTGGGTTTATGTTGTTGATCCGAACGGGATTGTTGTCAATTCAATAAACGATACTTTGGAAGTATGCCCGAACGATTCAATAGCAATTAAATTAAAAATTGAAAATAATGATATTATTACCAGAAAAATATCTTTGACATCTCGTTCGCCGAAATTTCGACTTTTAAAGAATGAACTTATCTTAGCAGCAGGCAGTGATAGTACAGCCGGAATCAGTTTTGACGGTTCTGTTCTGCCCGGTTTATATAGGGACACGCTTACAATAGTTGATACATGCGGTAATGAACGTAGTACGGAATTAATAGTACGAGTCGGTATACCAAAATTA
>JALHLL010000161.1 GCA_022844575.1 bacterium | reverse complement strand
CGTGTGCTCTTCCGATCTTATTGCTTTTGCTACGATAAGTACGGAAAATTCACTTTTTAATTATTGGATAAATAATTATTTACATGCCAGAAGCGGCGGTGTTTTGTCATATCATCATCGCAGAGTGCTTGATTCATTGTTCAATAAATATGTGCAAAAAAAATACGGCACTACCGCGCAATTAAAAAAAGCGTGGGATGTACAGTCCGATAATTCGACTAACCTTGCGATGGATGCAGGTTTTGAAGAAATGTATTCTACCATATGGAATTTAGCCGTAAATGGTAATTCGACAGTAAGAGCACTTTTTGAACATTCCGACTGTGAAAAAAGATCGGGGAATACATGTGGTATATTGAAAATAGGTGTTAAGGGTATCAATCAAACTGATGCGCGAATTTACAATGCAACGGGGGATGTGGAGAAATTTCGATTATATGAATTACGGTTCTGGGCAAAATCTCGTAAAAACCGTACTGTAACAAGTTCAGCACCGGGCTCGGGCACTTTTACGGCGCAATTAACAACCGAATGGAAAGAATTTATTTTTAGTTATCGATCTTCCGATAATTTTATAGGTAATGGTAGGGTTTATTTTAATGCGGGGGCTGATGACGGTGATGTATATATTGATGATGTTTCCTTAAAACAGGGTTCGGAATCAGGTTTGGGAGATAATGAAAAAATAGAATCTGCAAATATTATACGATCCAAATGGGATGATATAGTAACCCGAAAAAGGATGGAAGATAATGTGGAGTTTTATCAAATTATGCAACGTACATATTATGATGATATGTATAGCTATTTGAAAAATGATTTGAAGTGTAAATTCTTATTAACGGGTGGTACCTTATTTGTACGATATAATGATATTCATTCGATGCAAAATATGGACTTTACTACGGAAATGGAAGGTTGGGATTTTAATAGAGGTGGCAATACGAATTGGTACATAGCAAATACGCCGCAAATATCAAACACGAGCGGTGGTATCGTACCGAGTTATGTGCGTATTGCCATGAAAGGAAAACCGAATATGCTTATATCTTTTACGATGCCTTATCCATCGGCACACTTAAACGAAATGTTGACGATTGTTCCGAATTATGCAAATTATCAGGATATGGACGGGGTATTTCTCACCTATTATTCAGGTAATAGGACAAATGCAAATCTTGAACGGGAATATGTGGACGACCGTGCTTTTTATGAAACAAAAAGTATTCCGACCATTACAGGGATGATGCCTACGGCAGCAAAGGTATTCAGAAATAGTATTATAGCTCCGGCTATCAAAAAGATAATGATAAACCAAACGAAAGAGGCATTATTATATCCGCAGTTTTTACAAAGAGGGTCATTCTGGATAGAAAATTCGGCTGATGCTCGAATGCCTTTATTCCGTATAGTGCAGGTTGATTCATTGGAAGCGAAGATACAAAGTTCAAGACCGCATACTAATATTGCGGAACTGGCGAGCACAGTTGATACGCGCAATATGCTTTCCGATACGGAGGAACTGTTGTGGAATGCCGATGAACGACTATTTACTGTCAATACCCCACTCTACAAATCTGTAAGTGGTTTATTAACAGGAAAAATCATTTCGATTGGTGATATCCGCATGGAAAGAACTGATGGCGGGAAATATGGGGCTATATTATGGGTATCGGAGAATGAAAAATCTATCGAAGAATCCCCACTATCATTAGTAACCATAGCCACCCGTTCTGCCAATGGCGGAGCAATATGGTCGGGTGATACAAGCACGGCTACAGGATGGGGCGCAGGACGCACGGAAATAGAAGCAATGACAATCCGTATTAGTTTTGCCGGAACGGGCGATTCAGTCTATATAGTACCGCTTGATTCGGCAGGGAATAGAGTAATGAAAAGCCGTTTTGCAGCAACTAAATTAAGTAGTGGCAAATTTACCTTTGAAATTGACCAGACGAAAACAAAATCAATGTGGTATCATATTGAGCAAAAAGGTATTATTTCGGGAATAGAATCGGAAGATAAATCGGGGGCATTATTTGTGCCTGCACCTAATCCTACACAAGGTCATGTACGCATTATTGCCTCATTACCGGATAATACATCGGATGCTGTATTAACACTTATCGCACAGGATGGCACGGAAAAAACAATGTGGAAAGGTAAAGCAAACGGTTCTGTAGAGCATATTTCCATTGATACGGAAGGTTTAGTATCCGGTATGTACACTATTCGTTTACAATGTGGTGAAATAAATGAAGTTCAGAAAATAGTAATAATGAAATAACTCTTTTATTGAAAGATACACTGCGGTAATATTACATTATATACGCTTAGTTCTTCGAGACTTAATAGTAAAAAATACGATAGGGAAAAGTACAAGAGCTATGGCAATAGGTACAAACCAGGGCCCGAGTGTATTTGATGTATTTATTGCACTCATATTTACTTCAAACAAAATTGCAGCAAAAAGGAAACAGATGCATAATTTCAAATAGCGGATCATACGGGTTGCGAATCCGTATTGTTTTTCGGCATTCTCACGAGTTATTTCTACCGTGTAATTAAATAGATGAGGATAATTATTGAGAACGGTTAAGCCGACGCTGATAACCGTAGGTACAATGGCTAATAAGAAAAGAATACCTTTATTACCATAACCATCAACTTCACCGCTAACATTAAAGTGAATGGGTATTGTTTCCGGTAAATTGAAATAACTGAAAAATACATATACCCATATTATTATAAGTGTACCTATCGCTACATACTCAATAACATTGTCGGATTTTGTTCGGACAATCCTTAAAATGGGTTTATTTTCCATAGTATTATCTCTAACGGTTTATATGTAATAACGCTTTGGGGATGGATTGGTTGCAAACAAAAAAGGCGATACATTCAGTATCGCCTTTTTGTAGAATTGTTATTCCGTTGAACCCGGTGGTCGTCCTTTCGTATTTCCGCTTACCGATGGCTGCGAAAACTTAAAGGAGGGTGATTGTGTTACCGTTACGACGTTCGCGTCAGGTAATTTATCACCTGTGCCGACAGGTGGTCTGTGCTTTTGGGGCAATCGCGGTGTAGAGCGCGTAGAAGGTACACTGCGCCTTTGCGCCGGCTGTTGTTGCCTTACCTGCTGTGCCGACTGCTGCTGTATCTGCGGGAATAAACTGAATGCCTTATGAATAGTCTCTTTTTGAATCATGGAGACTAATTGGCGGAATAAACGAACTGCTTCGCCTTTATATTCCAAAAGTGGGTCTTTCTGCCCATAAGCACGTAAATGAATACCCTCTTTTAATTCATCCATAACCAACAAATGCTCTTTCCATTTATCATCTATTGTTTGAAGGAATGAGAATTTTTCCAATGCCTTTATCAAATCAATACCGAGTTTTTCCTCTTTACGATGATAAAACTCTGTGGCGGCTTCAAGAATAATTTCTGTACACTGTTCTTTTTTCATGGTACGGAATTCTGCTTCCGTAAATTCCACCTCGCACAATAACAAAGTACGAACTTGATTTTTCAACCCTTCGAGATTTTCTTCTGCATGGAATGTATCGTACCACTCATCAGCAAGATTGGCAACATAATCAAGTATTTCACCTTTCAATCGCTCACCGAAAAGAGCATGACGGCGCAAATCGTAAATGGCCGTACGCTGCTGATTCATCACATTATCATATTCGAGCAAACGTTTACGAATACCGAAATTGTTTTCTTCTACTTTTTTCTGTGCATTCGTAACGGAATTTGTGACCATAGAGTGCTGGATCGGCTCACCATCCGGCACCTTCATTTTCTGCATGATATTGGAAATTCGGTCACCGCCAAATAAGCGCATCAAATCATCTTCCAAAGAAATGAAAAACTGAGAGGAACCGGGGTCACCTTGGCGACCGGCGCGACCACGTAACTGTCTGTCAATACGTCGAGCATCATGGCGTTCTGTACCTATAATAGCCAAACCTCCGGCAGCTTTAACTTCCGGTACAAGTTTAATATCCGTACCCCGTCCCGCCATATTCGTAGCAATAGTAACCGCACCTTTATGTCCGGCTTCCATAACAATTTCCGCCTCACGCTGATGCTGTTTAGCATTTAATACATTATGGTTTATTTTTTGCCTTTGCAACATCTTGCTCAATACTTCGGAAACCTCTACACTTGTAGTACCGACAAGCACGGCACGCCCTTCGCCTACCATTTTCTTTACTTCTTCTACAACGGCATTAAATTTTTCCCTTTTTGTACGATAAATCAAATCGTCCATATCTTTTCGGACTATCGATTTATTCGTAGGAATAACGGTAACATCCAATTCATAGATTTTTTCAAATTCTGCAGCTTCGGTTTCTGCAGTACCAGTCATACCGGCAAGTTTTTTATAAAGGCGGAAATAATTTTGTAAAGTGATGGTTGCCCATGTTTGTGTGTCACGCTCAACCTTCACACCTTCTTTTGCTTCAATAGCTTGATGCAAGCCGTCTGAGTAACGACGACCTTCCAAAATACGACCGGTAAACTCATCAACTATTTTTACTTTACTTTCCTGAATTACATAATCAACATCAATTTCGTATAATGAATATGCACGTAATAATTGCGAAATCGTATGAATTACATCACTTCGGAAAGAATATAATTGTAAAGCTGCGTCTTTTCTTTGTTGTTTTTCATCCGCATCTATTGTAGCATCACCTTCTATATGGCTTAATTGGCTTGCAATGTCGGGAATAACAAAAGCATCGGGGTCTTCGCCTGATGCCGTAATTAAATTGCGTCCTTTTTCCGTAATATCTATCTGATGATTTTTCTCATCAATTGTATAATATAACTCCTCATCAATTTCGGACATCTTTGTACCCTGATCGCGCAGATAGTCCAATTCCGTTTCACGCATCAATTTCTGATTTTCCGGCTCTTGCAATAATTTTTGCAATTTCTTTTGTTTTGGTAAACCACGGAATGATCGTAATAATCCGACGCCACCTTCACGCCTTACTTCTTTTTTATCGGATTGTAATTTCTTTTCAATATCGTTCACAATTTGCTGTACCAAACGACTTTGGGCCTCAACCAAACGACGAACACGTGGATTTAACTGATCGAAACGTTGATTTTCGGAATTTCCGACCGGACCTGAAATAATTAACGGTGTACGTGCTTCATCAATAAGAACGGAATCCACTTCATCCACAATCGCAAAAGTGTGTGGGCGTTGTACCATTTCGTCAATTTCCGTTACCATATTATCGCGCAAATAATCGAAACCGAATTCATTATTTGTACCATAGGTAATATCCATACTATAGATATCGCGTCTCTGTTCGGATTGCATGGCAGATTGAATTGCTCCGGTTGTTATTCCGAGAAAATCGAATACGGGTTTCATCCATTCACAGTCTCGTCGAGCCAAATAATCGTTCACCGTAACAAGATGCACTCCGCGAGAGGGTAATGCGTTCAGATACATAGGCGAAACAGCTACAAGTGTTTTTCCTTCACCCGTTGTCATCTCGGATATTTTTCCCTGATGGATAACGATACCGCCTATAAGTTGCACATCATATGGAACCATGTCCCAAATAATTTCATTACCGGCTGCCAAATAGCGGTGTTTGCGCTCGGATAATCGTCGGCATACCTCCTTAACGGTCGCAAATGCTTCGGGCAGAATCTCATCGAGAGTCTCGGCGATGATGAGATCTTCTTCCTTTCCGATTTCTTCAAGGCGTTTGTAAAGTGCCTGATGTTCATCATGCGATAGTTCTTCTTGCTGAAGTTTATTATTTATCTCCGTTCGTTCGGAAACAACGCTCATTAACTGTTCCGCAATGCTTGAGCGAAACTTCTCTGTTTGTGCTTTTAACTCATCATCGCTTAATGAGGATAACTTCTCGAATTGTTCATTGATTTGTTCAACAAGCGGCTTGATATCTTTAACATCTTTATCGTGTTTGTTTCCGAATATCTTCTGTAGAAACCCTAACATCGTCTTTGGCTCCGGTATGTATAAGTGAAAAACTATCTGTGATGGTGAAGCGTAAGTATATGCGACCATACACGAAAAAAAGAAAAGCCCCTTTACGGGACTAAGTCTTTACAATGGCGGGCAATGACGCAATAAGTGCAAATGTATTACCTGCCGATTGCAAAAATCGGTCATTTTGTTCTATTGTATGGCGTACATGCTCAAATTTTTGGGCTACGTTTCTTCATTCTGGCAGCTACTAATCCGATAAAAGATATTGCGGTACAGAATATAGGCAAATAGTCACCCCATTGAATATAGGGCGTTATTTCATTGAGCAAAGGAACCGATTGTGATAAACCTCCGCTTTTATAGGGTGTTAGTTCGGCATATGATGTTCCGTTTGGCGATATGAAACCCGATATGCCCGAATTGGCGCATCGAACCAAAGCACGCCGATTTTCAATTGCCCTAAGTGCCGCAATACGGTAATGTTGCTCAGGTCCGAATGTATAATTATACCACGCATCGTTTGTAATAACGGCTAACAAATTTGCACCATCGGCAGCATAGTTCCGTACAAAACCCGGATACACAGATTCTATGCAGATAATACAACCGAGTTTTAAGGAATCCTGCTCATTGATTTGAATAGCCAACGGCTTTTGAACCTTGCCTTTAGTCCATGTAGAAATGCCGACGCCCCATTGTAGCCATCGTTCTAAAAATGGGAATAAATCGGCAAAGGGTATATTCTCACCAAAGGGTGTTAGACGCATTTTACGGTGAACGGGTGCAGAGTAAGGGATAGTATTGTTGTCCGGAGTCATTAAAATTGCAGCATTAAAGCTATTATACATTATGGTCGGGTCTGTCGGTATTGGCTTTGCATAGTTCGGTGCTTTATCCTTGCTATAGACAGCAATCTCGGAAAAACCAGTCAGCAAAGCCGTTCTTGAATCGTCAATCCACGGTTGTAAAAAGATAAGTCCTTCGGGATTGCTGCGAGACATACCGAGAAACGGTACGCCCGTTTCGCTCCACACTGCCAAATCAAGATGGTGTATGGCATTGAGCGAGTCCTGTATTTTTTGATGGAGAGCTACCTGATCTAATGTATTACCTTGTTGCCATTTTTTCCATGGGTTTATATTTGGCTGAATAACTCCGGCTACAATTCTTCGTGCATTGCTCTCGGCTATTGCTATTTCATTAAGTCGTATATGACCGTACATCCATGGCAATATCGAACAAGCAATAAGTAATATTATTCGTGGGGAAACAAGTAAACGCCAGTTAAAAACTTTAGCTTCCATAATTTCATGGATAATGGAAGCAAACAATACATTAATAATAAGAAGTACAAAAGAAACTCCCCATACGCCCGCAATATCGGCTATTTGTACCCATACGGTATTATATGCTTGTGTGTAACCAAGTGTAAGCCAAGGATACGATAAATCTCCCAAACTATGCAGATATTCAAATGCTGTCCATAAAAAAGGAAAAACTGCCCAACCGATTGCTTTGCCCAATCGTTTGCATACAATACGCATACCGACAAAGGGCAACATAAAAAAGAAAGGGTGACCGAGCCACAAAGCAAAACCGGATATGAATAGGAAAGGGTCGCTTTCGGTTTGCCAACTGCTTACCCACCAATTCGAGATGCCGTGCATAATAAAAAAACATACATACAAAAGTCGGGCAAAGTGTTTTTCACTTTCTGGATTACGCAATGCCAAAAGTATGGGTACAAATCCTACAAAAGCACAAAGCCATGTAGGCAAGGGCGGAAATGCCGAACCGAGAAGTAAACCCGAAACTATGGCGTAGAGATACATCATATTCATAATAACAAGGTGATTCATAGTAAAAGGTATCGGCAAAATAAGGGCGGAGCACTTAGGAAACAAATAATGAGAGGACTCGCCGTTTTATATTGAAAACACAAAAGGTACTCTTTATCCTTCTACGAAATGGAAGCCCATTGTAAAATATATGTGAATACTTCTTGCTTTATGCGTAAAGGACAGATGTTACTGCAATGATTCTACTTTCACTATGGGCTGTAGCCGTTTTGCCATAAGCCGATCACCATAGTCGGCTTCTCTGTGGCAGGAGGTGACGGCAGAGACTATTACATAAACCATACAACATATATTTCTGCCGCAACAATACTTGAAAAAGCAATTATGAGGGCTGCTGAACTAAGCATTGATAGACGGGTCATGTTGCGTTTTTTGGAAAGGGAGACCGCTGCCACTATGAATAATGGTAAAACCGGAAAGTGAAATCGGTTTTGCGAAAAATATACTATATGTATAAAAATCCAAAATAATATGAAGTGTAGTGCCGGCAATAGTATGTTTGTTCTATGGCATAAACCTACAGTACCGCACATT
>JALHLL010000160.1 GCA_022844575.1 bacterium | reverse complement strand
ATTTGCTGGTGAAATTCCTCAAATAGGCGACAATGATAGCGGCAGATTTCTGAAAATGACACCGGAGTTTATTCATGAAAACGGTGAATTAACGGAAATTGAAAATAATCATAATCATTTGCTTGGTCTTGCCTCCGCACTCTTTTATGATTCGGTGCTTGAAGGATATGGACAACAATTTCCTTTGGAAAACATCTATACTGCTGTTACCATTCCACCGAAAAAAACGAATATACTTGTAGCAAAAGACATTGCGGCTTTTTCGGATTTCGGTGTATATATATTGAAAAAGAAAAAGTATAGCTGTGCCATTCGTGCGGGAAGCATAGGGCAACGCGGTAAAGGTGGGCATGCCCACAATGATCAATTATCGTTTATTTTTGCTCTTGAAGGAACAATCCTTTTTACCGATCCGGGTACATATCTTTATACTCCGGCTTGGAAACAGCGCAATCGTTTTCGGAGTACATCCATGCACAATACCCTATCGGTACAAGCAATGGAGCAAAATCAGTGGGTGGAAGGTGCGGGCGATGTATTATTTTGGATGTTGGGCGATAGAGCAAAAGCAAGTATTGAACGTTTTGATGATTCTGTATGTATAGGTGAGCATAAAGGATACGGAGCAAATCATAAACGTATTCTCACATTTTCAGAAACGGAAATAACGGGTAAAGATATATGTACCGTACAAGGTGAAAAACAATTGAATTTTCATCTTGCGCCAAAGGCACAATGCATAAAAGAAAACGATAGTTCGCTTATTGTTCATTGTCATCATCATCATATACGTTTTACAACATCCGATGAACAAATAATTGTTGAAGATTCGGACTTTTCAAACGGATATGGGAAAAGAACAGCAACAAAAAAATTAACAATTCCGATTAATGGCTCGGAATGTACATGGAAAATAAGTATAACAAAATAATACCGTGACGGAAAAGAATAATAGAAGAGATTTTTTTAAATATATAGCAAATTCTTTGGCTGTTATTGCAGCCGGAGTTTCCGTAACAGGTATTATTACTTTTTTATTTCCCTATAGTTTCGGGAAAAGAAAAAGACCTGAACGATTGGTACTTTCCGATAATGATTTTCCCGATAATAAAAACTATATGCACGTAAAGGTCGGAGAAAAAGAAGCACTCATTATAAGAGAAGTAAACGAATTAAGAGCGTTCGATTTGCAATGCACTCATGCAGGATGCACAACCGAATGGCAGGAGAAAAAAAACAGATTTTTTTGTGCATGCCATAATGGAATTTTTGACAGTAAGGGCAAGCCGATTTCAGGCCCGCCAAAAAAACCATTGGATGAATTGATTATTTACAGAAATAATTCATCCATTATAATAACCGAACAAGTAAAAGCATAGGATATATAATGAACACAATATCGGGAACAAGTACAGCAATCGTTACACCTTTTCATGCGGACGGCTCTGTAGATTATAATTCATTTGAACAATTATTGGAAAGACAGATTACGGAAGGTATAGAAAGCGTTGTCGTATGTGGCTCCACAGGCGAAGGCGCAACCATGTCATCGGAAGAAAAATGTGCATTATTCCGCTTTGCCGTCGAAAAAAACGCAGGCAGAATACCGATAATTGCAGGCACGGGATCGAATGATACGAGAGCATCCATAGAATTGACAAAAGCGGCTGCACAATGCGGAGTGGATGGCTTTTTGATTGTTGGTCCATTCTATAATAAACCGACGCAACACGGATATTTTGAACATTTCAGAGCAATAGCAGAATCAACCGAATTACCGATTATACTCTATAATGTACCGGCAAGAACCGCAGGTAATATATTGGCGGAAACACAATTAAAAATAGCAGAACATTGTAAAAATATTATAGCAACCAAAGAAGCATCAGCAGACCTTGAGCAAATGATGGAAATTATACGCAATGCACCGGAACATTTTGTACTTTTGGCGGGTGATGATGCACTTGCACTCCCCATAATAGCATGCGGAGGAAAAGGTGTTGTATCGGTTGTTGCTAATATCGTACCGAAACAATTCGGCGATTGCATACGCATCGCTTTACGTGGCGAATTCGATACTGCACGTACACAACATTTGGCATTATTACCCATAATGAAAGCGTGTTTTCTCGAATCGAACCCCATACCGATAAAAACAATGTTAAGCGAGAAGGGCTTACTTGAAGAAAATTTCAGATTGCCCTTAACCACAATACAAGAACAAAATAGAATAAAAATAAAAGAAGTACTTTCACATTATAATTAAGTAATTGATATGAAAAAACTTGCCTTCCTATGCTTACCGTTCATCGCAATGATTATAAGCGGTTGCCCCGACGAAAATGCGCCACAACCGACATCGAAACAATCCGTGATTGTACCTTTGGCTCTTGGCAATAAGTGGACATACAAACACAAGTATTCATATAAGGATGTAAATGATAGTACAATCTTTGGCGAAGAGACATATACAGTCTCCCTCGATTCCGTTCGAGACATAGAGGGTACAAAAGTATTTACTCAAATAGGTAGTGTTATTGGCGGTTCGACGCAGGTATGGGGTTATCCCTCCTACAATAATCAAGGTTTTGGGTTTTATGACCAAACTACCAATGTTGTGAAATTAGCCATAAAATACCCTACCGAAGTCGGTTACAAGTGGGGTGGAGATACTGTAACAACGACTAACGTAAAAGGGAACAAGCTTGGACAGTTTTTTATGTACGATTATGTTGTATCAACGAATACAAACGTAAAAGCGAATAATAGAAACTACACTTGCTATCAGTACCGATCACAGTTTTGTGATGTAAAAACTAAAGAACCCATTGCCAACAGCTTTATAGACAATTATTATGCAGAGAATATCGGCTTGGTAATGATTAAACATTTACATAATGGTAATGAAATTTCACAAAGGGAGCTAATGGATTATATGGTCAAATAAAAATACACCTTTGCCTTATGGCTTTACTGTTTTTTACCATTATTCTCAATTAATATTATGAGAAATTACCTGATCTTAACGCTATGCACCTTCGTTTTGCTTTTTTCGGCATGTTCTGACAAAACAACTGAACCACAACCGACGGAAAAGCAGAACTACATTGTCCCCTTATCCGTTGGTAATCAATGGAGGTATAGAGAGATTTCGATAGCAAAAGAAGGTTCCTCGACCGTTAAAGAAGAAAAATTATATACACTTAGCATACAATCGGAAGAAATAATAAACGGAGCTAAAGAATATAATATTCTCAATTCTCTTTATGATAAAATTTATATGCGTTGGTATAATACGGCGGAAGGGTTTTTGAGTAATGCTTTTAATATAAATTACAGAGAGTTTTCAGCAAAATATCCCTGCAAAAAGGGCGATACGTGGGTAATCGATACATTTATAAGAACGGATGATCAAGGGAATAAAATCGGAAAATTTACATCTAAGATGACTGTCATTTCTTCTAATGAAGCCCGCATTGTGAACGGCAACAACTATACTTGTTATCATTATCAACGCACATACAATGATTTAGCAACAAAAGAACCGATAGCCAATAGCTTCACCGATTTCTTTTATTCAGTTAATATAGGATTAGTTGAAGAAGTGAATACAACCGAAGGATTTGAGGATCGTACCGTAGAATTACTGTCATATTCAGTAAAATAAGGTGAGTGTATGAAATTTATGGTTATTGTGCATATGAAAGGCGATTTCGACGATGAGTTGATGGCTCTTGTGGAAAGCGATACAAAATATGCAGACACCTTAAAGGAACAAGGCATTCTAAAAGAGATACATATGCAAAGCGACTATAGAAGATGTTGGTGCATATATGAAGTACAAGACCGTGATGAATTGGAAAAGATCATACGGAAATTTCCGCTTTACGATAAATTATCATATGAGATATATGAATTAGTATAAAAAAAGCCCGATTATTTATCGGGCTTTTTTCTTAAAGTGTGATACGGCACGTGACGAGGTGTCATAACACCAAACCATGTCATTCTGAACAAAGTGAAGAATCTATTTTGTGAGTAATTGCAGCCACCCCGCCTTCGGCACCCCTCCGGCGGAGGGAAATGGTAAAACAAATGTTCTGAAAAATTTCCCTCTGACAGAGGGGTGGCAGATGAAATCTGACGTGGTGTCGTATTCGTCATTCTGAACACAAAGTGACAGAATTTATCTCTCGATTTAATTCCTTCTTCGTTGAGATTAAGAACAACGAAGCTCAAATCCTTTAAAACAAATTCAATTTTCTTTTCCTTGATTCATCCAAGGGAATCATGTCTTTTTCACTCGAACGACGTGAATAATCACTTCGCACTTTTTCATATTCAGCTTTTATCTGTGCAACAAATTCCGGTGATGTTTCGGGATTGATTAGATTACCCGCAACAGGTACGGCACGCGAAGCATCAAGTACATGCATTGCAATGCCCGAATATTGAGGCGATATTTTTACGGCAGTATGTACGCGTGAGGTTGTTGCCCCGCCAATTAGAAGCGGTGTTTTCATTCCGCGTCTTTCCATTTCCTTCGCAACATGCACCATTTCATCGAGTGAAGGAGTAATAAGCCCCGAAAGACCTATTATATCGACATTTTCCCTTATAGCGGTTTCAAGTATTTTATCGGTGCTTACCATTACTCCCAAATCAATAACGCGGTAATTATTACAGCCGAGCACAACGCCCACAATATTTTTTCCAATATCATGCACATCGCCCTTTACCGTAGCCATTAAAATAACGCCATTCGGTTTCGACTCCTCGCCGCCTTTTTCCGCTTCCATAAAAGGCATCAAATAAGCAACTGCTTTTTTCATAACACGTGCCGATTTCACCACCTGAGGCAGAAACATTTTTCCCGCACCGAATAAATCGCCCACTATATTCATACCGTCCATTAAAGGACCTTCAATGACAGAAATCGGACGATTGAACTTTAATCGTGCTTCCTCCGTATCCACTTCCACAAAAGCATCTATACCTTTTACCAAAGCATGTTTTATTCTTTCTTCCACCGAGGCATTGCGCCATTCGAGTTCTTCTTGTACTTTTTGCGTTTTATCGCCTGCGGAGTTTTTTATTTTTTAGGCTAATTCAACAAGGCGTTCCGTTGCATCCGCACGACGGTTTAATAAAACATCCTCTACTAATTCCAAAGTATGTTTCGGAATTTCATCGTAAATATCTATTTGCCCCGCATTCACAATTCCCATATCCATACCCGCCTGAATGGCATGATATAAAAATGCCGAGTGCATGGCACGGCGTATCGGTTCATTGCCCCTAAATGAAAACGATAAATTGGAAACACCGCCCGAAACTTTTGCTCCGGGTAAGTTATTTTTTATCCAACGTGTTGCATCAATAAAATCAAGTGCATAATTATTATGCTCCTCAATACCCGTTGCTACGGCAAAAATATTCGGATCGAAAATTATATCTTCCGGTGGAAAGTCCACTATCTCCGTTAATATTTTATATGCCCTTTCGCAAATCTCTTTTTTCCTTTGCAAACTATCCGCCTGCCCTTGTTCATCGAAAGCCATTACCACCGTTGCCGCACCATAACTGCGTATTTTTCTTGCTTGTTCTATAAATTTTTCTTCGCCTTCTTTTAAGGAAATCGAATTAACGATTCCTTTTCCCTGAATACATTGCAAACCTTTTTCAATAACTGACCATTTCGATGAATCGACCATAATAGGCACACGGGCAATATCAGGTTCGGCAGCAAGTAAATTCAAAAATTTAACCATTGCCGCTTCCGAATCCAACATCCCTTCATCCATGTTTATATCTATTATTTGCGCTCCTGCATCCACTTGTTGCAAAGCAACACTTAATGCCTCATCGTATAAATTCTCTTTTATCAATTTTGCAAACTTTGCCGAACCCGTTACATTGGTTCTTTCGCCAATATTTACAAAATTTATTTCAGGTCTTAAAATAAACGGCTCATAACCGGAAAGGCGCATATAGCTTTCCTGTTGCGGTATTTCTCTCGGAATTATTGTTCGTGCATTTTTTTCCATATAAGCAATATGGTCGGGGGTCGTGCCGCAACAGCCGCCCACGATATTATATAATTGCTCCTTACCGAATTGTTGCAAAACGGAAGCCATGTGTTCCGGCGTTTCATCATAACCACCCATTTCATTCGGCAATCCTGCATTCGGATATACACTTAGAAAACAGGTTGCCACACGCGATAGCTCCGTTAGAAAAGGATGCATTTGTTCCGCACCGAGAGCGCAGTTTAATCCTACTGAGAGTAGATTAGGGCAATGGCGAATGGAGTTCCAGAATGCTTCCGAAGTTTGTCCCGAAAGAGTACGCCCGCTCATATCTACAATCGTACCCGAAACCATGACGGGTAAATTGCAATTTTTCTCTTGGAAAACCTTATTTACCGCATAAATGGCAGCTTTTGCATTGAGAGTATCGAATACCGTTTCAATTAAAACAATATCCGCCCCACCATCAATTAAAGCGTGTAATTGCTCTGAATAAGCGGCAACCACTTCATCCCATGTGGTGGAGCGATAGCCCGGATTATTGACATCGGGTGAAAGGGATAAAGATTTATTTAAGGGACCTAATGCACCCGCAACAAAGCGCGGTTTTTCGGGAGTCGAATATTCCGTAGCCGCTTCTTTTGCAATTTTTGCCGCACGATAATTTATTTCATACACAAATTCTTGCGCTTCATAATCGGCTTGTGCTATGCGTGTTGCACTGAATGTATTTGTTTCAATAATATCAGCACCCGCCGCAAGATATTCTCTGTGAATATTTCTAATTATATCCGGTTGTGTTAATACCAATAAATCATTATTGCCTTGCAAATCATGGTTGTGATTGCAAATACGTGCATGGAGTTCATCGTGAACATGATGTTTCCCGCCACGGAAATCATCTTCATTTAATGTATGTTTTTGTATCATCGTACCCATTGCGCCATCAATAATTAATATTCTTTGGCGCAATAGGTCGGATAATTGCTGATATGTGGTCATGGATGTGTTTATATGAAAGTGCTACTTCTCAACAACAATATTATCGCTAAGTTTTATTGGTTTTTATTGGTTCCTGAATAATTCTGCTTATACTTTTTATTTTTCCTCGTATTTCCTCACTAATCTGTTCGCTCGATTCTGGAAAAACTCTACAAAAATCCCTTATAAATAGACTAAAAGCTATATTAAGATCGCTGCGAATTATGCCTTCAATTAACCTATATTCTTCTGTTCCACCCGTCCTGAATGCTGCTATTTGGTCTATTGAGAATGAATCGCAGTGCGTATGCATTGAGAGAAAGTTATAAATTAAGCTGTAATTCTCACTATTAATGCCGGCTCGTCTCGCTATTTCACTATTTACTGGAATTTGGAATATCTCACATTTCTTTATTTTTTGCTCAAAGTTTTTTCTTTTCTTTTCCGTTTCCTGACTATTTTCACCTTTGATATTTTCTATCAAAGATTGATAATATATATTTCCTTTGATCTTTTCATACTGCCGTTCAGCATCGATCTCAATTTGTTTTTTCTTATCATTCTGGGAATTTAAGGTATTCAAGGCCTTCATTGTCTTATTCAGTAGGTAATAATCCCAAAATAGGATTTTAAAATCTTTCTCAGTATCTGTTTCGGCTGCTTCAACACAGTAATGAAAGAAGATAAAATAACTATCAAAAAGATTTCTTATCAGAACACAAGCTGATGTGTAGTCCCAAATAACAACATCCTGCTTATGATATGAATCATACTTTGCATGCGGTAATATTTTACGTATGGTGTACCCTGAACCTATTACTTTCTTCAAGAATTGACTGGCAATATCTTGTTCCCAAGTATATGTCCTATCCATAGCTATAAGAATTTTTCTTCCTAAAGCAATGGTCGTGTCGTGTAGTTGCTCAAATTCGGAAAGAGCTTCTAAATATTGTATCACTACTATATCGTATTCTTTCATTGTTCACCTAATCGTAACGTTTATAATTCCCTCCCAATCACATCAAAAGCCCTCAGTTTCATTTCCTTTATGGTACTTTGTTCATATTGTTCACGGAATAAAGTCCATATCATTTTATCGCGTGGTTTGCCTTCATTATCCAATAATCTGTTTTTCAGAACGGCTTCCAGAGTAAAGCCCAATTTTTCGGGGATTTTCAAACTGCGTGTATTTCGTGGGTCGCAATGTATTTCTATTCTATCCAATTTTTCTATTTCAAAGCCGATTTTCACCAATGCTTTTACCGTTTCCGTCGCATATCCTTTATGTATATAGTCGGCATGAATCCAATAGCCGATTTCCCGTGCATTGCCGTCAATGCGAGTATGCAAACCCGTGCCACCCAATTGTATTGTCTCTTCTTTATCGAAAATCCCAAGT
>JALHLL010000159.1:1019-8422 GCA_022844575.1 bacterium | reverse complement strand
ACCTAAACGTCGTGGTCGTCCTGCAAAAGCGGCACCTGCTGTAAAATCAGCACCTGTAGCGGCTGAAGCAAAACGTCGCGGTCGTCCAGCGAAAGCAGCACCTGTTGTAAAATCGGCACCTGTAGCAGTAGAAACAAAACGTCGTGGTCGTCCTGCGAAAGCGGCACCAATAACGTCCGAGACAAAACGTCGCGGTCGTCCGGCAAAAACAACATCAACACCAATAGTTAAATCAGCACCTGTAGCGGCTGCCCCGAAACGTCGTGGTCGTCCGGCAAAAGGTGGGAAATAAGGAGATAGAATGAAAGAAACGCAAAAAAAGCGCGGAAAAGCTAAAAAATCAACGGCTGTTGTCGCTTCACCCAATAATGCGATTGTTAAACGATCGGCTTCAATTCCTGCACGTCAGGAAAAAGGCAAATTCAGCGAAGAAAAAGGTGTCTATTGCGTTCGCAATATAGCACTTGCCGAAAGTGGTCGCGAATTGATTGCATGGGCGGAATCGCGTATGCCTGTTTTGATGTCATTACGTAAAGAAATGCGTAAGACCAAACCGCTTAAAGGTATAAGAATAGCCGGATGTTTGCACGTTACGAAAGAAACCGCAGTGCTTATCAGAGCGTTTCAGGACGCAGGCGCAATCGTGTCTTGGTCGGGTTGTAATCCTTTATCTACCAATGATGCCGTAAGTGCAGCTTTGGCGGAGGATGGTATTTCAATTTACGCATGGTACGGATGCAGTGTACCGGACTTCTACTGGAGTATTGAACGTACACTCGACATGAAACCTCATCTTACTCTTGATGACGGCTGTGATTTGATTAATACCGTTCATGAAAAGTATGCAGACCTTGTAGGCGAATATATTTTTGGTGGTACGGAGGAGACAACAACAGGTGTTCATCGTCTTCGTTCACGTGCGGCTCAAGGTAAATTGCTTTACCCTGTGTATGCAGTAAATGATGCCGAAACAAAATGGGATTTCGATAATGTATATGGTACAGGACAAAGTACGCTTGACGGTATTATTCGCGCTACATCGGTAATGCTTGCAGGGAAAAACTTTGTTGTTGCCGGCTACGGGCATTGCGGTTCGGGTGTTGCAAAAAGGGCTGCAGGAATGGGTGCTTCTGTTATTGCAACAGAAATTAAACCAACCGCTGCACTTAAAGCTACGCTTGAAGGACACAGAGTAATGACTATGGATGAAGCTGCTTCTGTCGGCGATATTTTCTGTACGGCAACGGGAGTAAAAGATATCATTCGTAAACGCCATTTTGAAGCAATGAAAGACGGCGCAATCGTATGTAATACAGGTCATTATGACGCTGAGATTAATATCAATGAATTGGCAGCATTAGCAAAATCACGTCGTACGATAAGACCAAATTGTGAAGAATTTGTTCTTAAAGGAGGCAAACGTATTTATTTATTGGCTGAAGGGCGACTTGTGAATTTGGCTGCCGCCGAAGGTCATCCTTCCGAAGTAATGGATATGTCTTTTGCTAATCAATTTATGGCTCATTTGCGTCTAGTTCAAGCGAAAAAACAAGGTATTACTTTACCGAATGAGGTTTTGGACTTACCGGTTGAGCAAGATCAATTCATTGCTACTGTTAAGCTGAAATCAATGGGACTTAACCTTGATGAATTAACCCCTGATCAATTGGCTTATATCAACGATTATTCGCACGGTACCTAATCCTGCAGTTATAATCATGCTGTTTATGCCGTTATGGTTTTTCCATAACGGCATTTTTTTATGAGTGTAAGGGGATTTACAAAGATCGAAAAGCATTCAAGTTGTAAGAAATTCGACAATTTTCTTCGTTTAAACTTTTCGATTATTCTATCGTACCTCTCCATAAAATTCTAATTTTGCGATATTATTCATTACATTTTTACAGGAGAACATATATGGCGGAAGTCAATTATTCGATTAGTATCAAAAGTAATGTACAAACAGTGTGGGATACCATGCTTGCGCCGAACACTTATAATGAATGGACAAAAGCATTTCACCCGGGTTCATCTTATGAAGGCAGTTGGGAGCAAGGAAGCGAGATTAAGTTTATAGCAGTCAATGAAAACGGAACATCTGAAGGAATGTACTCGATTGTAAAGGAAAATGTGCCGTTTAAGAAAATATCCTTAGAGCATAAGGGAATAATAAAAGACGGTATGGTAGATACGGAAAGCGAAGAAGTAAAAAAATGGGCACCGTCTTATGAGAATTATATATTTAATGACAATGGCGATTCGATAGTGATATTGGTAGAAATGCAAGTACCTGAGGAATATGTAGAGCAATTTGCAAGAATGTGGAACAAAGCATTAGAGGCATTAAAAGCACTCTGTGAAAAGTAAGAAAAGGTTTTCCTTTTAATAGTATCTGATATAATATTGAGTTTTTAACTGCGGGTATATAGACAATTCAATGATTCATTGCATACGCACAAATTCGGCTGATGAGGAATTTATAAAATTAGTGAGAGGACTTGATGAAGAACTGAAAATAAGAGATGGTGACGACCATTCTTTTTATGCTCAGTTTAATAAAACGGATATGATTAAATATGTAATACTTGCCTATGAAAATGAATCTCCCGTCGGATGCGGAGCAATAAAGGAATATACTTCTGACACGATGGAAGTAAAACGAATGTTTGTACTCCCCGAAAAAAGGAAAAAAGGTATTGCCACCTTAATACTTAAACAATTGGAACTTTGGGCTTCTGATTTGAAGTATGGTAAATGTATTCTTGAAACAGGAAAAAAACAACCCGAAGCCATAGAATTGTATAAAAGAAACCATTATACCGTAATTCCTAATTATGGTCAATATGAAAATGTCGAAGATAGTATATGCTTTGAAAAAATCTTAGAGTATAATCGAACAAGTAGAGATACGATATATTATAAGCTTCTCGATGAACATGATATCGAAAACTATGCTCTATTGAGAACCGAGTGCTTAGGACAATTCCCCGATAATTTTGGTACGCTGTTGCATGAAGAGATCGAAAGGGATTATCCATTCACAGCCACTTTACAGAATTCCGATGACAGCAACTTTATGTGGGGAGCATTTTCCGAACAGAACGAGTTAATAGGAATATGTGGCTTCAGAGCAGAGCAGAGGAAAAAAACAAATCATAGGGGGGATCTGGTGCAACTTTATGTTACTCCGGCATATAAAGGAATGGGGATTGGCAAACAGCTTGTGTATCAGACCATTCGTAAAGCATTTGAAAATCAGCACATTGAGCAAATAATATTGGGTGTTCTGGAACATAACAGTAATGCTATTCGGATTTACAAGGAGTTAGGATTTAGAGAGTATGGAAAACTTGAAAACTATTTCAAAACCGAACAAAACAGTTTTACACAATGTTTTATGTATCTAAATAAAGGTAGATAATAGCACAATGGAAATAATAATCAGAGCAATGGTATCGGATGATTGGCAAAGTGTTGAAGAAATATATAAACAAGGTATAGAAACCGGTAATGCGACATTTCAGCAAGATACACCTACTTGGGAGGAATGGGATAAAGGACATCTTCAAGTATGCAGGTTTGTAGCTATATTGAATGATGAAATGGTAGGGTGGGCAGCACTTTCACCTGTCTCCTCGCGTTGCGTATATGGCGGAGTAGCGGAATTGAGTATCTATATAAGTAATAAGGCGAGAGGACAAAAAATCGGAACAAGCTTCCTCAATTATTTAATTGAGGAAAGTGAAAAGAATAATTTTTGGACATTACAATCGGGCATTTTCCCTGAAAATAGAGCAAGTATCAGATTGCATGAATCACTCGGTTTCAGAATGATAGGATATAGAGAAAAAATAGGATGTATGAACGGTGTTTGGCGCGATACTGTTTTAATGGAACGAAGAAGTACAAAAGTAGGAGTTGATAAAGACTGAGATTAGTGACAAACCGCTAAGATAGTGTCATTTTACTTTTGAATTCTTAGAAATTTGCTCCATTTTTTTTGCTGATATGGTTAAAGTAATTTTTACAGTAATTTTTTTCTGGATATTCTCTATTATTAGAACGATTCTCGAAAGAGTTTTGGAAGATAGAATTAAAACAAATGAATTGATTGCGAATCAACATGATACCGAATACGGATTTTTCGTTACGCTTACGATTATTATTGTTTCTGTAATAAGTGCGGTAAAACTCGAAAAGTATCTATTGAATAGAGAGCTAAGACGGAACGAAAGTATAAGATTAATACCTAATATACTCTTCTTTCCTATTGCCTTTATCCTGTTCCTCTTTTGTTTTTTAACTCTGATTTATATTGAGCAGAAATTTATTATGCCGCTACTACCTTTTCCTGAAGGTATGGGTTGTTATCATGTAACTAAGCCGCCATTATGGATTGAACTTTTCTTTTTAGATGGAACGGGTCATATTGATGGGCTTGTGAATCTGAATCATCTTTTTCTTCTTTGCATATTTAGTGGTTTTCTAAGTCTTGCTATTACTAATAAATTAGATAAACTACTACTATCGATAAGGAAAAAAGTAAAATCTAAGATAATTTGATTACGAATGTACATGTTTATGAACCTGAGTAGTTGTATCGTCTTGAGTTAAATGCATAGTCTATTTAATTCTTGAAAACGCTGGTTTTTGTAAGTTGTCATAATGTCGATGCATAAAATAGTACTTCTGTTCCTTGACCTCTGCAAGTTTGAAGCCGCCGTAAGCACTGCGAAAGAATACAAAAAAATAATGAAAGGTCTAAAAAATGAATAAAATCGAAATCCCATTTAGTAAGTCAAAACCACTCTTTGTACTTATCGGTTCGTTAATGTTTGTAGTTGTGGGACTTTATCTTATCACAACAAATGCAGCACAACAAAATGCATCTAAACCAATTTGGGAGATGGTTTTAGGGATTGCGGCTGTTATATTCTTTGGCTGCACTGGTATTTATTCTGTAAAGAAAATGTTGGACAAAACAATGGGTTTATAATTGACAGTAATGGAATTTTTGATAATAAACATATGTCAAGTGTTGGACTAATCAAATGGGAGGACATTGTAGAAATAGAAACACAACAAGTAGTTACGGCAAGATTTCTATTGATTTACACATCAAATCCAGACCATTATCTTGAGAAAGTAAAAGGCTATAAGAAAAAACTATTGGAAGCAAATTACAGGATGTATGACACACCATTTTCAGTTACATCTAACCCACTACAGTATGACTTCGATGACTTGGAGAAACTATTACGTGAAAGATTTCTCGAACAAAGTGATAGAATACTAAGCGAATAAAAGAGTAATTCAATACTTTGTAAAGAAGGTAACCGAAAATAAGGCAAATGCATCCGGGGGGAAGAATTGAGAGCATTCTGCCAACAGAATCTTAACGAGTTTCGTCTGTGTCGAATAGATATGGAGCAGATGTCGCTTGTATCCTGAATGTCCCAAAACGGTTTTAAGATAGTATTATTAGAAGATAATAACCACATTCACGTCTGATATAGTAATTTTAAGTTTGTTATGTCCTTACGGAAAGAAATGGGTAAAATCTCGTTATCACAGTTTAAAAGTTATGAACTCTATATAAATAGGGAGTTAAGCTGGTTGGAGTTTAACAATAGAGTACTCGATGAAGCTGAAAATCATGAACATCCTTTGCTTGAACGGCTAAAGTTTCTCATCATCTTCGATACAAACTTAGATGAGTTTTTTATGGTTCGTGTAGCCGGATTAAAAGATCAGATTGAAAATGACATCTTTGATCTTTCGAGCGATGGACTTTCCGCAAGGCAGCAATTATCCGAAATCCGCAAGAGAGTAAATGAATTATATGAACGCCATGCTCATATACTCAATAAGCATATCCTGCCGGAAATGGAGAAAAATGATATAGTCATCCATAAATATGCCACACTTTCCGCACGAGAGCGCGACAGATTGAAAGAGTACTTTTTTGACGATGTACTTCCGATTCTGACACCCTTAGCATTAGATACGGCACATCCTTTTCCACGTCTTCTCAATCGAAGTCTTAATATCGTTTATCTATTGAACGATTCCGATAAGCCACAAGGAGCGCGTATTGCTGTTTTACAGCTACCGCCTGTGTTGCCTCGTTTTGTACGACTTAAGCGGAGTTCAGGTTATCATTTTGTTCTCCTTGAAGAAATCATACAGGCAAATTCACAAGTATTGTATTCGGGCTTCGAGATTGAAGGTTCTTATGCTTTCCGCGTAACGCGAGATGCAGAGTTAGAGATAGCGGAAGATGAAGCAAGTGATTTGGTAACGGAGCTGCAAGAACAGATACGCCAAAGACCATGGGGAGCCGCACCTGTTCGATTGGAAGTAATGAGTGATATGCCGGAACACTTAGTAACATTACTTCGCACATCAACCGGTTTGGAATCGGAGGATGTTTATATAGTAAAAAGAACACTTAATTTCCCTGAATTCTTTGCTTTAATGGGGTTGGAAATTCCTGAGTTAAAAGATCCCCAATTATTATCAAGAAAATTACCTGAGTTTTTAGGAACTGATGATGAAGTGTTTGATGCCATCGCTAAAAAAGATATAGTTGTTCATCATCCTTTCGATTCTTTTTCCAATAGCGTTATTCGTTTTATGCACGCTGCGGCATCCGATCCTAAAGTGTTGGCTATAAAAATTACATTATACCGTGCAGGAAAAAATTCACCACTTGTTGAGGTATTAAAAAAGGCAGTAGAAAACGGTAAACAAGTAACAGCATTTGTGGAATTAAAAGCGCGTTTTGATGAAGAAAATAATATTCTGTGGGCGCGTGAATTGGAGCAAGCGGGTGCACACGTAGTATATGGTGTTGTCGGCTTAAAAACACATTGTAAAATTGCAATGGTTGTACGCAGCGAAGGAAGAAAAATGCGTACATATATACATTTATCCACCGGTAATTATAATTTATCCACATCAAGAATATATACCGATATAGGTGTTTTTTCAGCGCGTGAAGATTTTGCAGAGGATGTAATACATGTTTTTAATATGCTTACGGGATACTCCAATCATACACGTTGGGAACATTTTTCCGTTGCGCCGAAAACTCTAAAATCGGATGTGTTGAAATTAATTTACCGCGAAATTGAGCAACACACCGAAGAACATCCTGGATTGATATTTGCAAAAATGAATTCTTTGGTAGATGAGGATATTATTCGTGCATTATATAAAGCATCACAAAAAGGTGTTAAAATACGACTGATTGTACGCGGTATCTGCTGTTTAAGACCCGGTGTAAAAGATTTAAGTGAAAATATCGAGGTGCGGAGTATTCTGGGCAGATTTTTGGAACACTCGCGTATTTTTTATTTTGCAAATGGCAATGAGCCGGAATTATATTTGTCGAGTGCCGA
>JALHLL010000159.1:0-1009 GCA_022844575.1 bacterium | reverse complement strand
ATTGGATGCCGCGTAATTTTATTCGACGTGTGGAAATAATGTTCCCTATTGTAGATAAAGAAGCTTTCGACTCTGTTCGTGCCATACTTGATTTGTATTGGAGGGATAATAATCGTTCACGCGTTTTGAATAAAGACGGCACATATGCACCGATTGAGAAAACGAATGAGGAAGAAAATTTTAATGCTCAACATTTTTTATTTGAATCTCATTCCGGAAAAAAAGTATTGGTGTGAGTAATTATTAACCAAAAATAATTACTTAGCACATCGAAAATAAACAATAAAAGAATGTGTAGCACTTCCCTATACAGCGATTGTTTCATTATCTCGGAGGTGGGATTATGGAGTTTCGCAAATATCCTCGCGTTGTAATTGTAGGCGCGGGATTCGGCGGATTAAATGCTGCCAAAGCGCTTCGTAAAGCCGGCGTTGATGTTATACTCATCGACAAAACAAATTATCATCTTTTTCAGCCCATGTTATATCAGGTTGCTACCGCAGCCCTTTCTCCCGGTGATATTGCTTCCCCAATACGAACGATTTTTCGCGGTGACCATGCCATTAAAGTAGAAATGGATGAAGTAATTTCCGTCAATCTTCAGGAAGATACTGTAACGCTTGCCGATCAGGGAAATTTGCAATATGATTATCTAATTCTTGCTCCGGGTGCTCGGCATTCTTATTATGGCAATTCGGAGTGGGAAAATATTGCTCCGGGCTTAAAAAATCTTGATGATGCACTCACGATACGTGAAAAAGTTCTGCTCTCTTTTGAAAAAGCGGAACATGTATATGGAACTCCCGATGCTCAAAAATACCTTACATTTATTATTGTCGGCGGCGGTCCTACAGGTGTGGAGGTTGCAGGAGCATTAGCGGAGATAGGTGAAAATGCTATGCTTCATGATTTTCCCGTTTTAAAAAAATCCGATATACGAATTTTTCTTGTTGACGCCGGAAATAGAGTATTATCGAGCTTTCCGGAAACACTTTCCGAACAAGGGCGA
>JALHLL010000158.1 GCA_022844575.1 bacterium | reverse complement strand
CGGAAAGATAATTGATGGTAACGGAGCCGTTCATCGTGGCAATCTTACTCAAACGCCACCATTCTATTTTACAATCACGGAGAAATGTCCACGGGATTTCCAAATTATCGTATGTGGAATACTTATAATTATAGGTAAATTTTGTTACGCTATTATCGGGTGCAATAATTTCTTTAATAAGAGCTATGGAGGAAAAATCACCCCCGGGAGGACCATAGATAAAACGTTGTTCACCTTGTCCTGCTATTTGTGTACTTAAGGTGCTATCCGCAAAATCATCGGCATCGCCTGAATGTGACATTGCACCATTGTACTTCAATTTAATCGTTCTGCCCAATGCCTCGATGGTTGCATAGGTATTTCCGTATGTAATTCTATGTCCGTCAAATTCGGTCAACAATGCTCTACCCACACTATGCAAATCCGCGGGATCGGAATATGTATGTTTGGAGCGTTTAAA
This sequence comes from bacterium, assembly GCA_022844575.1. Lineage (GTDB taxonomy): Bacteria > Bacteroidota > Ignavibacteria > Kapaibacteriales > UBA961 > UBA2353. Next base: position 7,967 of record JALHLL010000158.1, on the reverse strand, counting down.
GGAAAGTAAGGTTCTTGTATCGGAATTAATTTCTTCCAAGTAGAAGATGGTCGGGAAACATCCGCGTGTATCATAAAATGGAGAAGCATATTGAGAAAAATCATGTGGTGTTACAAACTCACGGAAGACATATTCCAAACCGTCACCCGGATAATAACGCATTATACGCGGATACCATTCCAACACAATATGCCAATCAATAGAATCCAGTACCAACTGCTTTAAATAAGAAGGAAAATATGTAACGGAATCAAATTCTACGGTAGCATACCCTTTTTCATTAATGCCGTGAGGATAATAAATACCGGTCATCCATCCGGGACGCGAAATACTATCGCCCAAATTAATCTTATCTTTATTTCTTAGTTCCAGTATCGAACCGTCACCGCGCAATATTTTTATAAAATCACGATTCGGGCGATGATCACCGATATTGGAAGGCGGTGTCGGCGGACAAGGTCCTGCAGTCCAAGGTAAAAAAGATAAAAGCCGATTACAGATATCATAACCATCCAATGTCCATGAATATTGCTGTTCATCCAGACTTGAGGTGTTTTTATTTATAGCTGTGGATTGATATCCCAAAACGGAACTGAATGCCTGCATGGCAAAACCGTTCACATCCAATAACCAAGCCGGATGCACTTTGCTGATGGAGGGATATGTATTTGTGCATTTATCAAACTCACCATACGCGGTCATGGAAACCGAACCGCAATAATTAAGCGATACATTCACGGGATAACCATCTACCGTATGGGTAGAAATCGGATATGTAAAATTTACATCACAACTGATAGGGGAGATTGAAAGTCCTCCACCCATACCGCTTCCTTTTCCTACTCTTGCCGCCTCACCGGTATTAAAACCGTCATCCGTTTGTTGTGCATATATCGTTACAAACGAAGCAGATAGCAACAGAAACAAAACAAAGCCGCGAAACAAAAAGTTGATTGTAGTTTTCATTTTATACCTCCTTCCTTATCGAATAATCATAAAAAGAAGGTCGGCAACTTCTTGCCCGCCCGAAAATACTCTTACCGTATAATATCCCGAAGAAAGGGTATGCAAATCCAAACGACTTCTCACATCGCCCGCTTGTGCAAGCGTAATGCTCTTTCTTATCAATCTGCGGGCATTTCCGTCATAGAGTTCAATTTCATACATACCGGCAGGCACATTCTTTAATGATTCTATTTCCGTATAAGTTGAAGCAGGGTTGGGTACTATCCTAAAATCGGATTCCGTTCTTTTGGTAAATTGTTCATCGGTCGCTTTAATCGTAATATCAAAAGGATTGATAGCCCACATTGTTCCACCCGATAAATCATGTTTCTGCGGATTGGAAAGATTCTCACCTTTACGTAATTCCCTTGTAATAAAGGGTATAGAGCTATTTGTGTCTATCAAGGCAATGTCAATAACGGGTATTTGTTTTAGTACTGCCTGCCCGAAAATGACAATAAAACGTCCTGTATCGGCAGTTTCATCTCTTTTTCCACGAATATTGAAAACAAGGTCTTGTACTTTATCATTACTTAGATTATCATGAAAACACAGTATGGAAAGTTTGTTCCATTGCGGAAAACGTAATGCCGTTTCCCTAAATCCGGTACTTGGTACTTCACGCCGGATACCGTTTTCTTCTATGGTACAATATCCCCAACCCCATTTTATGGAAGTAGGCGTTATATGCACTTTACGACCGGATTGCATGCGAATACCCACTAAGGTATCGGGCAAACAATCACCATCAAAATGGAAAACTTTAAGAACAATGGTGGTATCGGCGGCATACATTATCGCGGAACCACAAACAAGCATAATGACTGTTATAAGAACAGCACGAAGCATCCTTACAATGGGAACATAATTCATACATCACCTACTTTTAAAAATGGGAAGAATCGATTTTCAACTTCAAAACAACAAGGTAGTCTTAAGCAATATCTATACTGTAACAACCCTCACAACCAAACGAGAAACCATCTACAATCAACACATTACAACTTACAAAATTTCTCCGAAAACAAAAACATATATAAGCCATTTTTAGTTTTATCTACAAAACCTGTAATACATGAACTTAATCACTTCCTACAATCTTTAATGTATCACAGGCATAAAACACATTGTTCAGACTTAAAGTCACTTTTCTAAGGCGTGTTTTTTATAGGAGCAATAAAGAAGAAGTATTGGCATAGTAGTATTAGTTTTTGTTGTGCGGTGGAGGCAGGTATTTTGTCGATATATAAAGTACAATGCGCTTTTCGGAGAAAAAAGTACTTAAAAGTGATGTAATTTAAACTTAAAAGAGTGTGCAAAACTCCTTGCCTAAAAAAGTACGAATATGTCCATCCGTTTTATTGAAATAAAGAAAAAAATCACTTTTTTGTTATGTGATATTCAGTTCTTCTATTATGTTCTTTTACAGTACTTTGTTATCAAAGTATCTCTATGAAAAGGCATAATTGTTTTAGCAATGCTTAATGCTTTGAGGCGATATTCATGTAAAAAATCACGCAATATTCTTTCGGAATCGGACAAACGCTTCCTATCGGTATTATATGTTACTTTTTCCAAACTTTGCTCATCAAGTACAGTGGAAATAAGTTCATCCTTTCCATTGACGGCAAAAGTCATTTCTTTGGGCATGGAGAAAAAAGTTCGGTGACTGCCATAGGTGATTTTAAGAAGAAGCGGGCACAGTCCATACGCATCGGCTCTGTCTTTGCGAAGGACAAACTCCACTTTGTGATGTTTGATTTTTTTTTCTGCGAGATTCCATAAGAATAGAAATAAAGGGTAGCGAAACGGTTACATTATGAGGACAAAGATATGATGTACGGGTGATAAATCAAAGAAAAGCACCTTAGCTCCAAACCTCACAAAGCATGAGAATATATGCAGTTACAAAGCTAAGAGAAAAACCGAACGAACAAGTAACAAGGTCTTTGTACGTTCCTTTGGAGGGGTGTCACGAAGTGACGGGGTGGCTGTATTTATTCTTTTATGCGGGAACTTCCACCCAATCGCCACCCGATTTAATAAGAGCAATCAGTTCATCAACGGCATGAACGGTGGGCACATTCTTTTTTACAACTTCCTTACCACGATAAAGGGTAATTTTTCCGGGACCGGAACCGACATATCCATAATCGGCATCCGCCATTTCGCCGGGTCCGTTTACAATACAACCCATAATACCGATTTTTACGCCTTTTAAATGCGAAGTACGGGAACGAATTAAAGCCGTTGTTTCCTGTAAATCGAACAGTGTTCTTCCGCATGAAGGACAAGAAATATATTCCGTTTTGGAAATCCGCGTTCTTGTTGCTTGCAATATCCCGAAACCCGTATCATTCACCAATTTATGCAAACGATTATCATGATGTGAAATCATCACGCCATCGCCGCAACCATCCAACAATAAACCGCCTATTCCCGTTGCCGATTGCAACATAAATTCATCATTATCGGGGGTAATAAATGAACGATGAATAATGATAGGGGTTTCAATGGAACGTATCATCATTTCCGTAAAAAATCTTCTTTGCTCCGCCATCGCATGTGCATTATCGGTTTGCAGAATACATATGCAGGTAATATCATTCGCAAAAAGCTGAAGAGTATCATCACTCATATGTTCGGCATTACAAACAATAAAATTCAGCGTATCGGAATGCTTCTTTTTTTGCCTATATTCTTCGGGAGTAAATGCCGGAAAATGATTCGGTTTATTATGCTCCCAGTATTCACTATTCTGAATTATTCCCAATGTGCCGGGTATCTCGAAATTGATTGATCCCTCACCGAGAAAAATATAATCACAAGCCATATCGGAAATATTCCATTTATCCAATGGAACGGAGTATGAATAACCCACACGAAAAAGGTTTGCGGGATTTTCCACGTTCATTGTACTCAAATCGGCAATAATTCTCGGTACATTTTTTCCACCGATATTCATCACCGTATTTGTATGTCTTCTACTATAATCGAATGGGTTGATAGGATAAACCGTAATGGGTTTTACGGGTTTTTGTTCCGCTTTTCTTTTACTATACTGTTTTATTAATAATTGCGCAACAGGCATTTCGGCTTCGGGTTCTTCCGTTAAGGAAACCCTTACCGTATCACCCAAACCATCTTCCAATAAAGTGCCTATTCCTACCGCCGATTTAATACGACCGTCCTCGCCATCGCCTGCTTCCGTTACTCCCAAATGCAAAGGATAATTCATAGCATTCTGCATCATGGTAGAAACAAGCAAACGATATGCTTGCACCATTACCTGTGTATTACTTGCCTTCATCGAAATAACCAAGTTACGATAATCGAATTCCTCGCATATTCTTATAAATTCCATTGCGGATTCGACCATACCAAGCGGAGTATCGCCATAACGACTTAATATTCTATCGGAAAGCGAGCCGTGATTTGTACCGATACGCATGGCAGTGCCATATTCCTTGCAAATTTTCACCAAAGGAATAAATTTATTTCTTATTCTTTCCAATTCCCGATTATATTGTTCATCGGTATAATCAATAAATTCAAATTTCTTTTTATCGGCATAATTACCCGGATTAACACGCACTTTCTCCACCAAACGGGCGGCAATCTCCGCAGCATTGGGCGTAAAATGTATATCGGCAACTAAGGGCGTATTATATCCCCTGTTTTTTAATTCCTTTTTAATAATACCCAAGTTTTCAGCTTCATCCTTGCTTGGTGCAGTAATACGCACCAATTCACAACCTGCCTCAATCATACGTATGGATTGCTCCACGGTGCCGATTGTATTCATCGTATCGGTGGTTGTCATGGATTGCACACGTATCGGATTATCACCGCCTAATTGTACATCTCCTATTGTTACGATGCGCGTAACAAAACGACTATACTCCGTTAAAGAATTACAATAAGGTTGTGATTGAAAACTCATAAAGAAATGGAAGTAAAGTAAACAGTACTTAATAGATACGGTAAAAACTACAACTTAGGTTTTTTCTTTTTTACTTACTTCATACAGAATTTTCTTTTCGCGGTCGGTGAGACTTTTATATCCGCTACTTGAAATTTTATCGAGTATTCTGTCAATTTCAACTTGAGAAATTTCATCACCGTTTTGGGTGCAGTATCCCGACCCTTGCACAGGCGTGGAAGTATGTATGGGTTCATTGTTATACATCGGATAAATATTCCCTTTTTTGGATGTACCTGCTTTTCGCACGGGTAGTCTGAATATCTTATCAAGCACATAAAATATTTTTAATTCTTCACCATGTTTCAACAACATATAGCCGAAAAAAGCACCGCCTATATGCGCAAAATGTGCAACACTTGAGTCTTTATCGAATATTCCCTGAAATAAATCTATACCCGCATAAATCATCACAAATATTTTTGCCGGAATCGGGAAAAATATCGGGAACATCATTATCGGACGATTCGGGAAAGTAAGACCGAAACCTAATAATACACCAAATATTGCACCCGAAGCCCCTACTGTGGGAACAAGTAATTGTTCGGGCAGATAATAAGTACTAAGCTGCACAAGCCCGGCACCAATGCCGCATATTAAATAATATTGAATGAACCTTTTTGTACCCCAAGTATTTTCAAGCTCAGCTCCGAACATCCATAAAGCCAACATATTCCAGAAAATATGCCCGAGACCGCCGTGCATAAATTGGTATGTAATTAATTGCCATGGGTAAAAGCCGCCGTTCTGAATGGGTTGCAGGGCAAAATATTGAGAGAAATACCGACTGAGCGGCACACCTTCAATACCTATGGTTGAAAGTATCAATGCTTCAGCCAAAAAAACCAAGATATTGGTGAGTAACAAAAACTTAATCATCGGGGGGAAAAAAGAGAATCCCCCCATTTGTGGTCTATATGGCTGTCTGTTATTATCGTAATAATGGGGCATGCTTTAACCTTTTAGTGAAACATCTCCTACACCCATTATGAGACGTTAGGCTGTCGGTGCTATTTTGTATGTTTATTGATACATTATACCGATAATGCTTCAACACCCGGTAATATTTTTCCTTCAAGAAATTCTAATGAAGCACCGCCACCCGTAGAAACATGGCTTACGCTTTTTTCGAGACCGAATTGTGCTATAGCGGCTGCAGAATCTCCGCCGCCTATTACCGTTATAGCCCCTTGTTCCGTGACCTCGGCTAATGCTTTTGCAACCGTTAGCGTACCATTCGCAAAATTGCTCATCTCGAAAACACCCATGGGCCCGTTCCATACCACCGTTTTGGAATGAAGTATCTCCTTACGGAATGCTTCGCATGATTCAGCACCTATATCAAGCCCCATCCACCCTTGCGGTATTGCTTGTACGCTCACATTAGAGCGTGCCGCTTCATTGGAAAAGGAATCGGCAATAATGGTATCCGTAGGTAGAATCAGTCGAATATTCTTCTCTTTTGCTTTTTCAAGAATTTCGGCGGCCAAAGCTACGCGATCAGCTTCCACAAGAGAGGAGCCAGTTTCATAACCCATTGCCTTATAAAAGGTAAACATCATACCCCCGCCAATCAAAATCGTATCGCAGGTATTAAGGAGTTGATTGATAACATCAATTTTTCCGGACACTTTCGAACCGCCGAGAATAGCCGTAAAGGGTCTTTGCGGCGAGCCGAGTGCATCCCCCAAATATTGCAATTCCTTTTGCATTAACATTCCCGCCGCTTTTTCTGAAAAGTGTTTTGTTATGCCGGCAGTGCTTGCATGTGCTCTATGGGCTGTACCGAAAGCATCGTTTACATATATATCGCCAAGTGAAGCGAGTCGTTGTGCAAAGTGTTCATCATTCGCTTCTTCTTGTTCATAAAAGCGTAGGTTTTCAAGCAAGACTATATCGCCGCTTTTCGCTTCGTTTATAACCGATACGGCTTGTTCGCCGATACAATCATCCGCAAAATATACCGTATTGCTTACAAGTGAACGCAAGTGTTTTGCAACAGGCAATAATGAATATTTGAGATTCTTTTTTCCTTTCGGACGACCGAGATGAGACATCAGAATAACGATTGCGCCGTTTTCCGTCAGATACTTGATTGTGGGTAATGATTCGACGATTCTCTTATCATCGGTAATATGCAATTCATCGTTTAACGGTACATTAAAATCTACACGAACAAGTACTTTTTTTCCTTGTACATTCAAATCCGAAAGTGAACGAATCATTATTACTCCGCTTCTGATAAAAAAACTTCTTTTTACTTATAATACTATACCAGTGATAAGGATTATTCTTTTTTTACTTTATTCCACCGTAACGCTTTTTGCAAGATTACGTGGTTTATCAATATCGCATCCCCTTTGCGCAGCAATGGCATATGCCAATAATTGCAATGGAATAACCGATAAAGCAGGTGTCAGCATCGGTATCGTAGCCGGAACATAAATAACATGGTCGGCATATTCCTGAATGCGCGTATCGCCTTCGGTAGCTATCGCAATTATTTTTCCGCGCCGCGCTCTTACTTCCTGTATGCCCGAAATTACTTTATCATATACTTCATCCTTAGTTGCTATAATAACAACAGGCATATTTTCATCTATCAATGCAATAGGCCCATGTTTCATTTCGGCAGCAGGATAACCCTCCGCATGTATATATGATATTTCTTTCAGTTTAAGCGCGCCTTCCAATGCAACAGGGAAATTAAATCCGCGCCCTAAGTATAGAAAATTACTTGCTCCGGCATATTGTAAAGCGATATCGGAAATAGATTGGCTGGTTTTTAGTATTTGTTCGATTTGCTCCGGTATTGCCCACAAAGCTTCGGCAATTTGTTTGCCTTGTGTTTGCGATACCTGATTCATACGCCCCAGATACAAAGCCAAGAGCGAAAGTACAGCCAACTGCGAGGTAAATGCCTTTGTGGAAGCCACGCCTACTTCGGGTCCGGCATGGGTATAAACCCCTGCATGCGATT
>JALHLL010000157.1 GCA_022844575.1 bacterium | reverse complement strand
TGGAAGAACAATGAGGGTTTTTTATTCCGATAAATACACAATTCCATTGCCTACGGGACATAAGTTTCCTATCGCAAAATATAAATTGATAAAAGAAGGGCTTCTTTCTCGGGGGGTGTTACGAAGTGAAGAACTCTTGGAATGCCCGCTCGCGGATATTGAAACCGTTAAATTAGCTCATTGCCCCGAATATGTTGATTCGGTAGTCGAATGCAGATTAGACCCTAAAGTTGTTCGAAAAATCGGTTTCCCTCAAACACCTGCTTTGCCTTTACGCTCTTTAGCAACAGTAGGCGGAGCATTATGTGCCGCAAATGAAGCATTGGAAAACGGAGTTTCCGGAAATCTTGCGGGGGGAACACATCATGCTTTTTATGATTCCGGTGAAGGGTTTTGCGTATTCAACGATTTTGCAGTCGTTATTATGAGTTTACTACATGAACGTAAGATAAGCCGTGCTGCAATTCTTGATTTGGATGTGCATCAAGGAAACGGAAATTCTGCAATGATGAATGATATGGAGAATGTTTTCATTTTTTCAATGCACGGAGCAAATAACTATCCTTTCAAGAAGATACCTTCATCACTTGATATTGAACTCCCCGATGAAGCTGATGACAGCACTTTTCTTAAACAGCTTTATAATAATTTTCATAAAATCATAGATTTTAAGCCGGACATTATTTTGTATCAGCATGGTTCGGATATGCTCAAAGAAGACGCTTTTGGTCGCCTTGCATTGACATTATCCGGTTTATCTGAGCGTGATTCATTTGTTTTTTCAGAATGTAAGAAGAGAGGAATTGCACTTTCACTGGGCCAGGGTGGCGGATATGCGAAACCAATAGAAATTACTGTGGAGGCACATATTCAAACCTATAGAATTTTGAAGGAGATATATGACTTCACTTAAAGTATATAATACTCTTTCCGTTTTTATACTTTTTGTTTGTTTCACGGTTGGGTCTTCGGCTCAAACCGGCGAACCTATTATTCTGAAATATGCGGATAGTTTAATAGGCAGGGATACACTCTCAAGTGTTCAGCGTGAACTTGTTGGAAATGTTCGGCTTCAGCAAGGTAATGTACATGTGTGGTGCGATAGAGCAATTCAGTATTTATCAGAGAATCGAGCCGAACTTATTGGAAATGTAAAGATAGTACAGGGTACGGTTACGATGACCGGACCAAGAGCCGATTATGATGGTAATCAAAAATTGGCTTATGGTACACAAGGTGTTACGATAGTAGATAGAAAAACCACATTAAAAGCCGAACAGGGTATATACTCTATGAAGTCGAATGTCGCTGATTTTTTTAATAATGTACGTCTTGAGGATGATACCGTTATTATTGAATCGGACACAGCAAGGTATGAACGTAAGACACGCAATAGTTTCGCACAAGGAAACGTTATACTTTCGGGTAAAACTACAAATGCGATATTGGCCGGTGATTCTGTCTTTCATTATCCGGACAAGGAATACTCTTTAGTAAAGGGAAAAGCATTTTTGCTGAAGGTGGATACGATAAATATAGATACGACCAATATCGAGGTAAAAACAAAGGATACGTTGAATGTAACCTATGCTCGGTTTCGACTTGACAGTTCAATGATAATTTCCGAATGGATGGAATCGTATAGTGATAAACAAGACCTATACATTGCGCATGATAGTGTTGAAATTTTAAGGGGTAGTTTATTTGCAAAGGCATCGAAAGCATTTTTCGATAATATGAAAGAAACGATTATTCTGCAAAGTCTTCCGGTGGTCTGGACTGATTCAACGCAAATTCTTGCTGATTCTATTGTTATACGAATGCAAAAAAAGAAATTGCGGGAGATTCGCGCATATAAGAACGCTTTCTCTACTTCAAGAGATGATACGAGCCATCGAAACCGTATAAATCAATTAAGTGGTGATTTTCTACACGTGATGGTGAATGAAGATAGTATTAGGCAGATATTTTCTAAGGGCGATGCGAAAAGTTTATACTTTATGCTCACGGATAATGAACCGGACGGGGCAGCCAGAAACAGTGCGGATAGTATAAGAATCAATATTGTAAAAAACAAACCGGAGCAAATATATTGGCTTGGTGCTGTTGTTGGTGATGTTTATCCCGAAAGTGTTTTGTTCGAAAAAGAAAAAGAATATTCTCTGCCGAATTACAAACGCATGGAAAACAAACCTAAAAAAATGAAAATGCTAGAGCGTTTGTACACCCGTAAGAGGGTAAAAAATGGTACTGTGATAGACTCAGAAACTCAGAACTAAATTCTTATCAATGAATAAGAAGGTACATATTATGAAAAATAGCGGTCAACAATGCGCAAGAATACTTAATACGGTTTTCGTATTAATTGTAGTCTCATTCTTATTGGAAGGCTGTGGTATATCTCAAGAGCATTTTGATGCAGCAATAAAAAGCCGCGATTCATTGAATGTACTCTATAAACAAATCAATGTGCAAAAAGCAGATCTTCAGCAGAACCTCCGTTCAAAAGAGACAAATATTCAAGCTTTAAAATCGGATATTGATAAACTGCAAAAAGAGAAAGCCGAGTGTGAGCAAAAGTATGCAATGTTATCCTCAAACTCAACAGAAGATAATGCAAACTTAACGGCGCAACTTGAGGATATACGAAAAGACCTTTTACTAAGAGAAAAGAAAGTAATAGCCTTACAAAAGCGGCTTAAAGAGCGAGATTCAGTAATGAATATGGTTCGTGAAAAAATACTTAAAGCACTTGTCGGTTTCGGAAATAACGGTTTGGAAGTCCAAATGAAAGATGGGAAGGTATATGTTTCAATGTCTAATAAATTATTGTTTAAATCGGGCAGTACAGATATTGATAAAAAAGGACAGGAGGCGCTAACCTTTATCGCAAGTGCATTGAACACACAAGATGATATAACGATAACAGTAGAAGGGCATACCGACAATGCTCAAATAAGAGGAAGTAATCGTTTTGCCGATAATTGGGACTTAAGTGTTTTACGATCTACTGAGGTTGCACGTTATCTTGTAGAAACAGGCGGTGTCGATCCTAAGAAAATCATTGCATCAGGAAGAAGCGAGTTCTTTCCGGTTATGGCAGGGGATACTCAAGAGGCAAGAGCATCAAACAGAAGAACGGAGATAATCATTACACCCCGTTTGGATGCAATTATGGAAGCAATTAAATAAGAAAGAAAGTTTAGTGTATGACAATAAGACCACGATTCCCGGATCAGGATTATATTTTTCTGGTCAAAAGCCCTCACAGGCCCGGCTCATTAGGTTTCTTACTCTCCGTAATCGGTGCTGAAGGTGCCTTGGTGGGTGATATTAAAACGCTCTTTATAGGAAAAGAAAACTCTTTCAGAGAAATAACTGTTTCCGTATATGATTCCGATCATTTGGATAAAGTTCGGAGAGCAATGCTTGAAAGAACAAAAGTTGAGATTATAGAAATAAAGGATATTGTTCTCGAAAGGCATAAAGGCGGAAAAATCAGGACAACAAGGGTAAAGAATTTAGATAAACCTGAAGATTTACGTTATATCTATACTCCGGGTGTTGCAAGGGTATGCAAAAAGATACAAGAAGAGCCGGAAGCCGCTTTGATATATACGAATATCAGTAATAGCGTCGGAATTTTTACAAATGGTACGCGAGTTCTTGGGCTTGGGGATATCGGCGTTAGGGCTGCAATGCCGGTAATGGAAGGAAAATCCGTACTCTATGATCAATTCGTAGGTATAAGCGCAACGCCTATTCTCGTAGATACAAAAGACCCACATGAATTTGTTGATATTGTCGAGAAAATTGCACCGACTTTCGGTGGTATTCATTTGGAGGATATTCGTACACCCGATTGTTTTTTCATTGAATCTGAATTGATTAGACGTTTGCAACAACCTGTTATGCACGATGATCAGCACGGAACCGCAACAGTTTTGCTGGCAGCCGTTATCAGCGCCCTTAGAGCAACCGGACAAGAAGGAAACAACAATTTGATTTTTGGTCAATTAGGTCTCGGAGCTGCGGGATTCGGTATTGCAAAATTACTTATTGATTATGGCTTTTCGGTAATCGGAACAGATCCGGGTGAGGAAGCAAGAAAACGTCTTGTAGATTATGGTGGTAAAGAAGGAAACCTACCTTCCATTATGGAAAAAGCGGATGTAATTATAGCAACTACAGGTGTTGTCGGTTTGATCACAAAAGAAATGGTAAGAAAAGGACAGATAATTTTATCATTATCGAACCCCGTTCCTGAGATTTTGCCTGATGATGCACTCGATGCCGGAGCGTCTTATGCCGCCGATGGTCAAAGTGTTAATAATGCACTGGCATTTCCGGGTTTATTTAAGGCGGCACTTTCCGTGAGAGCAAAGGAAATTTCAAGTCCCATGAAAATTGCAGCCGCACAAGCTATCTCGGATTTGGCACGGCCGGGTGAATTGGTGCCGAGTATCTTTCACTCGAAAGTACATGATAAAGTAATTGAAAAAGTAATGAGTCTGTTCTAAAAATACACCACTGTTCATTGTAACAATATCACCATGACATTCCTGAATCCACTTGTTTTATTAGGTCTTCTTGCTTCATCAATACCATTGTTGTTGCATTTATTTAATTTACGTAAATCAAAACCTATAGAGTTCAGTACATTAAGATTTTTAAAAGAACTAAAGAAAACAAGTATTCGTAAGTTGAAAATTAAGAGAATTATACTTTTAATATTACGTACTTTACTGATTACATTTATTGTTTTGGCATTTGCCAGACCTACAATTCAAAGTTCTTTGCCTGTGCTTGGCACTCATGCCAAAACAAGTGCTGTCATTATTATTGATAATTCGGCAAGTATGAATGTTTCGGATGGTCGCGGAAATAGATTTGTACAAGCAAAAAATATTGCTTCATCTATCATTAATGCACTAAAAGAAGGTGATGAAATTGCTGTTATCTCTTCAAGTTCTTTTTCCGATAATTCGAGAGCGGCATTGACCTCCAACTTTGCATTAGCAAGACAAGATATTGAGAAGTTACAACAAACGGGCGGCAGATTCGATTTAACAAAGGCGATGAAATATGCAAGTATGCTTATTGAACCCTCAAATAATATCGGGAAAGAAGTATTCGTCCTTACAGATGGTCAATCAAATAGTATCAAACAACAAAATTCCGACTCAACAATATTATTCAAAAAGGGAATCGGCATCTACCTCATACCTATTGGTACGAATGGTGAGAATATAGGCAATAATATTTCAGTTGATTCGGTGAGAATTGTTAACTCCTTTCTACAGAAAAATAAACCAATTGAAATAGAAGCAACTCTTCGTAATGCAAATGATAAAGATATACAAGGTATTCTCGTCAGTTGCCTTTTTAATGATAGAAGAGTAGCCCAAAAATCCGTTGATTTATCGAAAAACGAGGTTAGAAAAGTTATTTTTTCAGCTATACCCGATGCGGATGGTATAATTCGAGGAACTATTGAGACTGAAAATGATGTATTGGTAGCTGATAATAAAAGATACTTTACTATTTACATACCCCCATCACCAAAGGTTGCAATTTTAGGAAGTCAGAACAATGTGGTATTTGCAGATGTTGCCTTAAAAGCTGCCGAAAATTTATCGGGTTCATTACGTACATCTGAGCAATATCTTTCAAGTCAGACAATGGGTTCGACTGATTGGAACGACGTTCAATGTATTATTGTTACCGAGTTTATATCCGATAATAATCTATTAGCACGATTACAGCAGTTTGTGGAAGAGGGAGGGGGACTATTGTATTTTACCGATACCAAAATAAGTACTCAGCTGATAAGTTCGCAATTAAACTTATTCGGTTTCGGTGAAATAAAAGAGGTAGTTGCTCAGAAAAATCAACCTTTAACAATCAGTACATTAGATAAGAGACATCCTTTATTTTCAACAATCATAAAATCGGGTACTAATAATCAAAATCCAACTATTGGCGATTATATGATAAATAAAGCAAGAGTACTAAGTGGCGGTACACCTATTTTGTCTATCGCCGAAGGTGCTATTATTTCAGAAAGGCATATCGGAAAAGGTAAAATGATCTGTTGCGGATTGCCTGCGACAAATGAATGGAGTAATTTAGTTCAATTACCTATTTTCCCTGCGCTTGTAGTGCGGAGTGTTCAATATTTATCGCAAGCGGAGAATGTTGGGCGAAATTATAGTACTGATGAAACGATTTTACTGCCTTTACCTAAGAACTATAATTCCGGTGGTACATTTTCCGTGACGGATCCACTTGGTGTATCTACCGTTTCTGCCGCTGCACAGTATCCCGGCGGCGGTATGCTACCTTTAGGTGATGCAAAAATATCAGGTTCATATTCGGTTTTTTCCGATGGAAAACCTGTATGCGGTTTTACAGTTAATTCACCTGCCGATGAAGGACATTTGACATATATTTCGGACGAAAATTTGAAAGAAATAATCGAAGCAAATTGTGAAAAAGATGTTAAGGTGAGTATCATTGATGAAACATCCAATATTGCAAGAAACGTTGCATTAGCAAGAACAGGTACTGAGCTGTGGAAAGAATGTTTATTTATGGTTTTATTATGTGCCATAGCTGAAATGATTGTTGCAAGAACTTCGAAAAATGATCTTGTAAGTGAGTGAGTATGAGCGAACATCAACATCAAATCACGACTACGCGCATTATAGAAAACCTGATTTCGGATATAGCGGAATTAAGAAAAGTGTTGAAAAATACACTTGAACAATGGTATGTATACAATACCGAAATAAAACCTCATTTACTCGCATTGTATGATTCTAACTTCAGAGAATTTGAAATTGAAATTCAAAATCAATCGTTACAACTCTCAGATATACAAAGAAGGGTCGAGTTGCTTACTATAAAAGCGAGTCGGGGTGAAAAACTGACTCCCGAAATTATTTCTGCCGTTAATACTCTTGTTGACAAAGAATTCGAGCGTTTTTATGAACGGATGAATGAATTCATGGATAGAAATACGTCCAAAAGTTCAAAAAAAACGAATAATGAATTTAAGGATAGTGAAATTCCAAAAATGTATCGTTTTCTCGTAAAAAAATTACATCCCGATTATAATAATGTAACGGATTTTACCCAAAAAATGTGGCAAAGAACTCAAGAAGCTTATACAAATAAGGATAGTAGAACATTACATTCCTTGTACGAGATGTTAGCGGGCTCAGAAGAGAAATTTTCGGAAGATATAATAAATTGCGATAATATCGATCAGCTTTTAAGTATAAAAAAAGATTTGACTAAAAAAGTCGAGTACGAAAAGAAAAAGGTAGAGAAATTACTTCAGCAGGAACCGTTTACTTTGGAAAAAGAACTTAAAGACGAAATTTGGATAAACTCACATCGTCTGAATTTTAAAAGAACGATTGAAAAGAACGATAGTGAAATAAAACAAACGCAAATACGATACAAAGAACTGACGGGGCAAATACATCCTACAAAAGACACTAAGCAGACCAATAATCATCAGGAATTCGATGAATCGTTTTCTGAGAATACTTATTTCGGACACAGATAAATATAATTATGAAATTTACGATTGAACAAAGAGACGAACAATTATTAAATACAGTAGCTGATATTCGATATCATATTTCATTTGAAAAATCTACGCAACACCTTATTACCGTAAGAATGGAAATACTTAACTGTGTACGAAGTTCCATTATTGTCGGAATGCCAGTGTGGATACCCGGTAGTTATAAAGTACGCGACATGAATCAGCATCAGGGAAATGTATATTGTACTGATGAAGATAGTAAGCCGCTAACTATGAATTGGTTAACAAAAAATCGTTTAGAGGTATCTTGTCCGGAAACTACGACGGTAAATGTGCATTATCTATATTATGCAAATGATTTGGGTGTGAGAACTTCTCATGTGAATCGCAACCATGCTTTTATTGTCCCCGCCGCTTGTCTGATGTTTGTTGAAGAACGAATGGAAGAAATACACCATATCTATTTTTATCATGATAGGAATAAATGGAAAAATATCACAACATCGCTTTCACCAACTAAACCCTCTTTTGAGGAAAACGAACCTATCGTTCTCGGGGCTTTATCGTACCATATAGTAGCGGATTCACCTATAGAAATAGGTAATCATGAGAAAAGAATGTTTAAGTTGCAAAATTCCGAGCATGAAGTTGCAATTATCTCCAAACATGAAATAAATATTGATTCCTTAGTCGCCGACATAAAAAAAATCGTTGAAGCTCAATACATTTTTTGGGGTGAATTACCCTATGATAGATATGTATTTATTCTTTTGGTTGCAGAAGGTCAGAGAGGTGGTTTGGAACATTTGAGAAGTAATGTGAGTGCGGCTGATCCGAGTTCTTTCCAAAACCCTAATTCATATATTCACGTATTGGGGTTATTATGCCATGAATTTTTTCATACTTGGAATATTAAACGAATACGCCCCTTTGAGTATGGC
>JALHLL010000156.1 GCA_022844575.1 bacterium | reverse complement strand
AAACCCTTCAGGATAGAGGTTTTCCAATTATATGCTTTTGCAAAAGCCGAACCTTGATGAGGTGAACCGATAGTAATAAGGCGTTCTACATGATGATTACTCGGCTTAAGAATCAGATGATATCGAGCGGCTACACCACCCATACTATATCCAATTAAAATCACTTTATCGGAGTTAGTCTTTTGGCGTACAAAGTCAATAGCTTTACTAAGTTCTCTTGCCCAACCGCCTATCGAATCATGCGGGCTTGAAAATGAAACCGTAAAAAAGTCGGAGGTTTTATCATTTGCCGACTGCAGCTTCATAACTCCTTTAGTAAACTTTAAAGTGCCTCCATATCCCAAACCCATATCGTTTTTATAGAACTTTAAAGCATTGGCATCATTCCAAACTTCGGCCTTTTGCCCCAAACCATGCAGTAATAAAATCGGGTACGGTATTTGAGTCTCAATAACTTCCGTACTTTGCGGAATAGGTGAAAAGGGTGGTAAAACGACTTCTCTTTGAGTATTCGTTGTTGTACACGAAACGACAAATAGTGCAATCGAAATAAAAAATATAGGTAAATAGTGGTGCTTTGAATTTTTCATACTGTTTGAATCTGCTAAAAAAAGCGTGGTTTTTCATTTTGAAAGTACAAAATTCGTAAGTTCAATCAATTATTCAAGCGTAATTATGGAAACGATGAATCGAGAATTGTTAAATACCGAAGTCAGCGGGGGCTTCTCTAACAAAAAAGCAATCGGTCAATTACCTGATATACTCCCCTCGCCATTGTATCTCAATCTCGGTTGTGGAAAGGACATACGTGATGGATTCATCAATATTGACCTCTTTAGTGATGACCCTAATGTTGTAATGATGGACATTCGTTCGCTTGATTTGCCTATGAACTCTGTTGACGGAATTTTGGCAAGTGATGTACTTGAACATTTTTCTCATCGGGAAACGGATGAGATTTTGAAAGAATGGGCAAGAGTTCTGAAGCCAGATGGAGAGCTTGTTATTCGCTGCCCTTCATTACGATTGCAATGCAAAGCATACATGAACGGCGTTTGGGATGCTGACATAGCTTCATATATGATTTTCGGTGGGCAAACAAATCCGGGCGATTATCATTGTATCGGTTTCGATGAAGAATCTATTTCAAAACATATTCGGCACGCAGGTTTGGAAATCGTAACCTTTGAGGAAATTGATACGCCGCAAGATAGAGGGTATATAAACTTAAATATGACAATTCATTGTAAAAAGAAACAAGTTCATGTTTATTCGATTGCCGAAACAACAAACTCAATTAGTACAGATGAAGCTGATATACATAAACGTTTGAATATTGTTTGGGAAGGAACACAATTTGTTTATCATTCATTGGCTCATATCAATAGAGAGATTTGTTATGAACTTTTACAATGCCCCGATATTGAACTGACTATTGTACCCTATGAAAGAGATACGTTTTCACCTCAGAATAGTGAACGCTACATTAAATTGCAAAGTCATGATGTACGATTTAAAAATGAAGTAGATGAAAATATCAAAAAATTACCCTATTTATGGATTAGGCATACATGGCCTCCGAAAGAAGCTCCTCCGCATGGAGCGCGTTGGATTATAATGCAACCATGGGAATTTTCGCATCACAGAAAAGACTTTATAGAAATATTTAAAGAGGCTTATGAAATTTGGACACCTTCTGTCTGGTCACGAAAATCCTTTTTGAATAGCGGAATACATCCCGATAAAGTACAGATAATACCCAATGGAATAAATCCGCAAACATTTACTCCATATGGCGTAAGAAAAAAGATAAGCGAGAAATCATTTCACTTTTTGTTTGTCGGCGGTACTATCTATCGTAAGGGTATAGATATATTACTGCAAGCATATTTAAGAGCTTTTACAAATAATGATGATGTATGCTTGGTTATTAAAGATTTGGGTGGCGATTCATTTTACAAAGGCCAAACGGCAAAAGAACTGATAGAGAGCATTCAGGCGCAACAACATTCGCCCAAAATAGTGTACATCGATAGTTTACTGAGTGATGATGAAATGGCAGAACTTTATCGTTCATGCGATGTATTTGTTTCAGCGTATAGAGGTGAAGGATTTTGCATGCCTGCTCTTGAAGCTATGGCATGCGGTTTACCCGTTATTGTAACGGATGGCGGTGCTACCGATGATTTTGTTGATTCATCAGTTGGTATGACGATAGCTTCCACTCCCCTGCCTATAGGTTCATTTATTGGTGAGCATGAATTGACCGACGAGTGTTTTATGCTTGCACCCGATGAAGAACATTTAACTGAGTTATTACGTGATTGCTATACATCACCATCAAGTTTAGTGCAAAAAGGTATTCAGGCAATGGTAAGAGCAAGAACACAATGGACATGGCACAACTCAACATTAAAAATGCTTTCACGCATTGATTATCATTATGGTACTAATTTAGCTTTGAATTATGAACAAAGCAATACTATTTTTGAGGATTCATCCATCGCTTTTGCAAAGGCGGAAAGATTATTGTCAATCGGGCAAATTGATGATGCAGTAGCGATGTATCAAGTAAGTTTTGAGATGAGCGGATTGCCGCAAAAATATGCTTTAATGGCATTTCATCGTTTAGCTTCGGAATCATTGAACGATAATGATTTTGAATTGTGTAATGAGTTTTTGGAAAAAGCGAAAGATTTACAGAACAATCATCCCGATACACTTTTTCTAACGGCACGTATGTATGCTTTTCAGGAAAAATGGATCGAAGCGTTGGAGTGTGTTCAACCCCTTATGGACAATTGGAAGCACCTTCGTTTTGAAAGTTGTTTGAATTATGATTTGAGTGATATACTTTGTGAGACTGCAAGGGCATTATTTGCCATTGAAGATGTGGAAGCAGCGCATACACTCTATACTTCGGCATTGGAGATAAGACCTGAAAATGCAGATGCCTGTTTTGGTGCGGGATTATGTTTTTTGGATTCGGGTGCTATTACTGAAGCACAATCTATGTTTGATTGGGCTATAAAATTAAATCCCGATTACGAAGAAATTGTAAAAGAATTTTCATAGATTATTATTTTTCAGATTACTATATACACTTTTTCAGATTACTATATACACTTTTTCAGATTATGCCATTTATACGTTCAATTTCCGGTATCAGAGCTACGGTAGAAGATTCAATAAATGAAGGGATAATTAAACAATATTGCATAGGTTTTTCGCAATATTTGCCTAAAGGTTCAATCACGGTCGGCTATGACGGAAGACCTTCAGGAAAATGGATATCTGAATGCGTAGTGGACACATTAGCACGTTGCGGACGTGATATCAATTATATAGGAATTGCACCTACACCGACAATTCAATTATTAACTGAGCATAATGTAAATTGCGTCGGGGGAATATCAATCAGTGCCTCGCATAATCCCATTGAATGGAATGGGTTAAAATTCATAGGAGGAGATGGTGTTTTTCTTGACGCTGAGCAAAACAATCGGTTCTGGGAAATTACTGATTCGATACATAATAATGTAAATGTAGGGGTGACTAAAGGTACAATATATGAGATAAACGATGCCCGTGAACAACATATTACCTCCATTCTCCATAATCCACTATTTGCGCATATATATTCGCAAGAAAAAACATCGGAAAAGAAATTAAAAGTAATTGTTGATGCCGTCAATGCTTCAGGTTCATTATATATACCCGATTTATTAAATCGTTTAGGTTGTGAAGTTATACCTTTGTATTGTTCGAACAATGGTGATTTTCCACATACTCCTGAACCCTTACCCCAGCATTTAACGGCATTATGTGAATCTGTAAAAAAGGAAAAAGCCGATTTAGGTATAGCAGTTGACCCTGATGCCGATCGTTTGGTTTTAATTGATGAAAACGGTAATGCGATAGGTGAAGAGAGAACCATAGTACTTTCAACATTATCCGCATTATTACTCAATGTTGATAAGGATAGAGAATTACATGCGGTTATTAATCTCTCTACTACACAAGCAGTTAAGGATGTATGTGATAGGTTCGGAGCTATGCTACATCGAACACCCGTCGGTGAGATAAATGTAGTGAGAAAAATGCAGGGAACAAATGCTCTAATCGGTGGAGAAGGTAGCGGTGGTGTTATTTTCCCGGCTTCCCATTATGGGCGCGATTCTCTTGTAGGAACTGCACTTATTATTTCTCTTTTGAAAAAGAAAACAAAAAGTTTATCAGAAATTAACTCGCAAATTCCTGAATATTCGATGCAAAAAGTGAAAATGGAATTTTCAGGTGACTTTTCAGTGATAAAAGAAAAAATCATTAGTGAATTTAAGCCGCAGAATTATAGAACCGATGACGGTATATATCTTTCGTTTAATAATTCATGGCTGCATGTAAGAGCTTCCAATACTGAGCCAATAGCAAGGATAATAGCTGAATCCCCTACTATTGAAGAAAACAATGAAATAATCTCTCGTGCTTTGAAAGCATGCAATAAATAAATTGTATCTATGAAAAGATTATTCTACCTTAGTACTTGTGTATTTTTATTAATATCGGGAAGAGCTTTCTCACAGTTTTTACCGAATATTATTAACCATCCGTCTGAAATTTCTACTTCTTATGCACCCTTTGCATATACCTTGAAAGAATCATTAAAAAATGATCGTTCTTGTTATGATAGACTTGCGATAATGTGTGATAAATTCGGTCATCGTTTATCGGGAAGTTCTTCACTTGAAAATGCAATTGACTGGATTGTTAATGAAATGAAAAATGATGGTTTCGATACGGTTTATACTGAAAAAGTGATGGTTCCGCATTGGATTCGGGGAAAAGAATCATGTAGTATCGTTGCACCTCGTAAAAAAGAATTAACAATATTGGGTTTAGGCGGAACGATAGCAACATCAGAGAATGGTTTGACAGCTGAAGTTTTTGTCGCCAAAAGTTTCGATCATATAAGATTGAATGCAGATAAAGTTAAAGGCAAAATCGTTTTATTCAATGTTCCTTTTACAAAGTATGGTGAGACGGTAGCATATAGAGTTTCCGGATGCGTAGAAGCTGCAAAATTGGGTGCTGTTGGTGTGTTGGTTCGTAGTGTCGGACCGGAATCAATGAATACACCGCATACGGGTATGCTACGGTATAATGATACGATTCCGAAGATTCCTTCGGCAGCGATTACTTTAGAGGATGCCGAACTTATAGCACGATTATCCGAACAAGGAGAAAAAGTTACCGTCACACTCAATCTTCAAGGAAAGTATTTACCGGATGCGCAGTCAAGAAATATTATTGCCGAAATTAGAGGGAGGGAAAAACCGGATGAGATTATCGTATTCGGCGGACACATTGATTCGTGGGATGTCGGGCAAGGTGCGATGGATGATGCCGGCGGTTGTTTCGTTGCTTGGGATGTTTTGAAAGCAATCAAAAAGCTAAAAATACAACCACGCCGAACGATGAGATGTGTTATGTGGACTAATGAGGAAAACGGTTTACGAGGTGCTGCACAATATGCCGAGAATAGAGTAAATGTCATAGGTAAGCATAAACTTGCCATAGAAAGCGACGCAGGAACATTCAAACCGAAAGGATTTTCATTAAGTGGTTCACCCGATGCAAAAGTCATATTGAAAAATATTACCTCACTCTTATCTCCTTACGGAATTACAACAATAAACGACGGTGAAGCCGGTGCGGATGTCTCACCGCTTACATCCAAAGGCGTGGCAGGTGCCGGCTTGTTAGTTGATGATACACGATACTTTTGGTATCATCATACCGAAGCCGACACAATGGATAAACTAAAACCCGAAGAATTAGCGGAATGTATATTTGCTATGGGTGTTCTTGCTACAGTGGCTGCAGATATTCCCTTTGAAATTCCGATGGATAATCATTAGTACACAATTTATAACTGCGCACTAAGACTCTCCCATTCTTCCATTAACCTCTTAATATTTGTTTGAAATATAGAATGTTTTTCTTTCAGACTTTTGGAGGTAGTCGGTTGCGTATAGTTTTCCGGTAATGAAAGTTGATGTTCAGTGTCTTTCATTTCCTTTTCAAGATCTTCAATTTTCTTTTCTAAAGTTTCAATTTGCTTTTGTAACTGCTTTTTATCTTTGTCGTTTTGTTTTTTCTCATTATCCTGCTTGGAATTTTCCTGAATATTTTTTTTAGGTTCGGTAACGACTGGTGTTTTTCGTTCAAGTTCTCTTAACGATTCAATATCTCTTTGACGTATAAATTCTTGAACATCGCCCGAAAATTCCCTAAGTTTTCCGCCCCTGAATTCTACGACTTTCTCGGTAAGACCGGTCAAAAACTCCCTATCATGTGACACGACAATCAAAGCTCCGTCATACTGGAGCAAAGCATCTTTCAGTGCATCCTTCGATCTCATATCAAGGTGATTCGTCGGCTCGTCTAATATCAACAAATTAACGGGTTCAAGCATAAGTTTCGCAAGAGCAAGACGCGATTTTTCTCCTCCGCTTAATACTTTTACTTTTTTATCAACGGAATCACCACTAAACAAAAAAGCACCTAAGAGACTTCTTATTTTAGTTCGCATCTCTCCGGCAGCAGCGCGGTCAATTACTTCAAAAACTGTAGCACTGCCATCCAATGACTCCGCTTGATGCTGTGCATAGTAACCAATTTGCACATTATGCCCTATTTTTAAATCGCCTTCGGTTTGTTCTTCCGTCTTAGCCAATATCTTTGCAAGAGTTGTTTTTCCCTCGCCATTTTTACCGACAAATGCCACTCTTTCGCCTCGCTCAATGGCAAAATCAATATTGGTAAAAATGGTTTTATCAGAATAAGATTTTCCTAATTTAAAAGTTTCGACAACTGTTTGTCCTGAGCGTGGAACTTGCGGAAATCGAAGACGAATTGCGGAGACATCATCCTCTTCCAACTCGATTCTATCTATTTTATCCAATTGTTTTATTCGGCTCTGAACACGTGTCGCCAAATTGGCCTTCGAACGAAAGCGTTCTATAAACTGTTCTTGTTTTTTTATTTCTTTTTGTTGATTTTCATAAGCAGATTTATGTAATGCCATACGCTCTTCACGCATGACAGTATATCGTGTATAAGATGTCGGATAATCCTCTAGTTCGGCATTTCGTATTTCTATGGTTCTATTGGTTACTGCATCAAGAAAAGCACGGTCATGCGATACCAAGATTACAGACCCGTCATAATCAGCCAAAAAACGTTCTAACCATCGTATAGATTCTATATCAAGGTGATTTGTCGGCTCATCCAACAGAATACAATTCGGTCTTTTAAGCAATAGCTTAGCAAGTTCGATACGCATTTGCCACCCGCCACTGAATTGCGAAGCAGGTTTTTCCATTTCGTTTTCCAAAAAGCCGAGACCCTGAAGTATTTTTTGTGCCTCTGCCTCAATCGTCATGCCTCCTTCATTAATAAATCTATCGTTCAATTCCGATAGTTCATGAAGTAGTTTATCGTAAGCATCCGATTCATAATCGGTTCTGGAACTCAACTCGTCGGATATTTCCGCAATTCTATGCTCCATTGTTAAAACCTCTGCAAAAGCGGCTAAAGCCTCTTCATGCACTGACTTTGTAAAATTTGACGCGATATCTTGCGGCAAATAACCTATTGTGTAAACATTTGGGGTTACAACCTGACCTTTCTCCGGCTTTAGTTCTCCTGCAAGAATCTTTAAAAGTGTTGACTTTCCTGCCCCATTTTTTCCAACCAGCCCTATTCTATCTCTTACACTGACTGCTAATGAAATGTTGTCAAATAAATACTCACCGGTAAAATGTACCGATAACCCTGTAATTGCTATCATGTAATAAACTTCACTCTCAATATTATAATTTAATCTTCAATAATTACTTCAACTGTTCGATTATAAAAACGTCCTTCCGGCAAATTATTGTCAAATAATGGTCTGCTTTCACCGACACCCTTTACTATTACATTAGTGACTGAAAGTTCCCTAGCAACGGCTCGAGCTCTATTTAACGATAGAGTCTGATTATAAACATCATCGCCTGTCCTATCAGTATAACCCGTTACAGTAACTTTCGAATACGGTTTTAACTCCGGAAGAATCGTTGCCAAATACTTTTTATTGTCCTCATTTAATTCATACTTATCAACATCAAACATGATAATATTAAATGTTTTAACAGCAACGGTAGAATCTTTACCTAATTCCAATACCGAATATTTGACAGGTATATTTTTTGTACTAATATCTACACCCTCGCCACCATCTGATTTTACAAATCCTTTAATACTTATACTCTTTTGATTTCTCAAAAATTTCAACACTTCATCATTATTAATATCCCATGTAAATGACCTTTCAACAGGTGTTCCTTCATTTTCATAAATAGTGTATGAACCACTATTGCCTTGAGCCCGGTATCCCCATTGACTCACCGAAGCAGGAACACCACCGGCAAATTCGATATTTACTTTATCATTAACAATCACCCG
>JALHLL010000155.1 GCA_022844575.1 bacterium | reverse complement strand
TAAGGATACTGTTGATTTCAGACCGAACTTCGATGAATCGTTGGAAGAACCGACCGTATTGCCTACAGTATTGCCGATGTTATTGGTCAATGGTTCCGGCGGTATTGCTGTCGGTATGGCGACCAATATTCCGCCTCATAATCTTAGAGAAGTAGTAAATGCACTGTTGGCTATGATTGCCAATCCTGATATTACTATACCGGAATTGATGAAACATGTTATAGCTCCCGATTTTCCAACCGGAGGTATCATCTATGGTTATGAAGGTGTAAAAGATGCTTATGAAACAGGCAGAGGACGAGTATTGGTTCGCTCCAAAGCGGTTATTGAACAAACAAAAACAAAAGAACAAATCATAATTTCCGAATTACCTTATCAAGTACAAAAAGCTGGTCTGATTGAAAAGATTGCGACGTTGGTACGCCATAAAACTCTTGAAGGTATTTCAGATATTCGTGATGAGTCGGATCGTGACGGTTTGCGCGTAGTTATTGAATTAAAACGCGATGCTGAGCCGGAAGTAGTGCTTAATAATTTATATAAGCAAACACAAATGCAAACGACATTTGGTGTTATTATGTTGGCTTTGGTGAATGGTCGTCCGCGTGTGCTTACATTAAAGCAAATGATGGAAGAATTCATCAAACATCGTAATACGGTTATTGTACGACGTTGCCAATTCGATTTGAATGCAGCTGAAAAACGCGCGCATATTTTAGAAGGTTTTATTATTGCTCTCGATAATATTGAAGAAGTAATTAAAACCATTAGGGAGTCGAAAGATGCGCCAACGGCTTCGATACGCTTGCAAGAACGATTCCAATTATCGGAAATTCAGGCGAAAGCAATTCTCGAAATGCGCTTACAGCGTTTAACGGGACTTGAACGTGAAAAAATAATGAACGAATACCGCGAGATCATAAAATTGATTGAGCAGTTGAAAGCAATTCTTGCAAGTAAAGAATTGCAAATGAATATTATTGCGGAAGAGTTAACGACTCTCAGAAATAAATACGGCGATGAACGCCGTACCGAAATAGTATATGATGCGCGTGACTTTACCCTTGAAGATATGGTTGCCAATGAAGATATGATTGTTACCATATCACACAAAGGACTTATTAAAAGAACTGCGGTAAGTAATTATCGTCGTCAGTTAAAAGGTGGTCGTGGTCTTAATGGTGCCGGTACTAATGAGGATGATTATGTAGAACAGGTATTCCATGCCTCCACCCATCATTATCTATTGTTCTTTACCGATAAAGGTCGTGCATTCAAATTGCGAGTATATGATATTCCTGAAGGCAGTAGAAATGCCAAAGGGCGTGCATTGGCAAATATTATCGAAAAAGAAAATGATGAAAAAGTAACTGCATTTTTGGTTATCAAAGAATTTACCGATGATAAGTATATCTTTATGTGTACTCAACAAGGTACAGTGAAGAAAACAAATCTTAGTGAATTTGAAAATGTACGCGTTAATGGTAAAATTGCCTTAACACTCGATGAAAAAGACAGACTTATTGCCGTTCGTTTAACGGATGGTGATTGCAATATCTTAATCGGAACTAAAAAAGGTTTGGCTTGCCGTTTTAATGAAAGTGATGTACGATCCATGGGACGTACTGCCACCGGTGTTCGCGGTATTATGCTTGATAGTAAGGATAAAGTTGTTTCGATGGTAGCTACGAAACGTATTGATTCGCAGGTTGTAGTTGTTGGTATAAACGGCTATGGTAAACGTACATCCATGGATGACTTCCGACTAACTCGACGCGGTGCAAAGGGTGTAATTTCCATGAATATTACGCCTAAAACGGGCGATGTGGTTTCGATACTTGAGGTAAATGATACCGATGACTTAGTTGTAATGACTGTAGGCGGTGTTCTTATACGTCAACCTGTTAAAGATATTCGTGTTATCGGCAGAAATACACAAGGTGTACGTCTTATCCGTTTGGATGACAAAGACAGCATAGCTGATATAACATGCGTACCTCATGAAGAGGACGAAGTTGATGAATTGACTCCACCGGCTCTTCCTTTGGATGAAAGCGGTCAGGAGCCGATTGTATTTGAATAATATCGGCTGATAAATTTTGAATTCATTTAACCCTCTCTTTTTCCTGAATTGATTATGATGAGTAATTATTATCAGAAGGAACAAAGAGAGGGTTATCTATTTTTTATAACCATTCTTGTTTTCTTGTTTTGTGTCGTTTTTAATGTATCGGCAAGAGAAGATACCCTCAAAAAAAGTAGTGTTATTGTAAAAGCAGATACGAACCATTATACCTTTTACAAGCCCATAACTATTCATGGCTCATTAACAAGAGCGATTCCCCAAAACACTATTACAAAACACGATATACGCCCTACTGCACAATTCGGTTTATATGATGTTTTAATGGAGAATGGGCTTTACACCACATTATCTCTCGGTGGTTTGAGTCTTAATAATTCCGTTTCCGTATATGGTAGTGGTCGTCGTGATATTTCTTTACGCTTTAATGGGCGTTCCTTAGATGATAGGGTTTTCGGTGGATTTAATTTGGAACAATTTCCGGTCGAAACCGCCGATAAAATTGAAGTGTACACAGGAACGCAGGCGATTGTACTCGGTGATAATTCTTCGGGATTATTGCTGAATGTTAAGGAAATGATGCACGACTCCAAAACACCTTATACCCGACTTCGTTATGGGCAAACCGCCTACAATTTTGTTGCTTCGGAAGGGGAGTATAGCCAAAATTTTGCTCCGAATTGGAATTTTACATTTGGTTTTCGACGACATGTGTCCGATGGTCGTTTCTTAAATTCTTGGGTGGATATGTGGAATGTCCATGGCAAACTTCGTTGGAATCCCCAATCGAATATGCAGTTGTCTCTCTCCAATATTTTTACCAATTATGGTGCAGGCACAAATGGCGGTTTAAATGATACGACGCCTTCCGTATCGAATGCCATTACGGCATTGGTAAATTACTCTGATTTGAATGAAAAGGTTTTTAGGCATGACATTACCTTAACCGGTACAATTACAAATGCCGATACAACCGTTATACAAAATGCCAATATATATTTTTCTCATTCTTTATGGAATCGCGATAGAGATACGGCATATTATGTAAATAGTAATGATTCCGTAAGAACGTCGGTATTCATCGAACGATTAGTGGGAATAACGTATAAAACGGAGATAAGCCCAAGTACAATGCTTTCCGCAGTGATAGGTGGTGAGGGGGAGTTACAAATGATAGAGAAATCCGTCTATCATCAGGAATTTAACGGCTCCAACCTTTCAGGATATTTACTTGGTAATTTATTACTCACTGAATCGGTACGTCTTACATCCGGCATACGCTTACGTTTATTGGATGGTAAATTTCTTTCTTCAATAGGAGGAAAATTGACAATAAGACCTACGAGTGAACTTAGTTTCGGGGGCGACTTTTCGGTATCATCAAGAGCTCCTTCCATTATGGAAGGAATGAATCTCAATTCCGAGAAAAATATATTACTTATAGGTTTTGCCGAGTGGAGAGATAATAATTTGAAGTGCAAAGCGGATTTTTTTGTGAGAAATATTTCGGATATTATTATAGCAACACCTGTGTATAATGGTACTACAATTATCAATACATTTTCCGTTAATTCGGGTGATGGTACTACCGTTGGCGGCAGTGTATCAGCTCAATATAGTATTGACCAACTCACGATATTCGGAAACACGATAATTCAAAACAGTACAACAAATGGAATAGATAATAAACGTTTCCCGTCCGTAAAGGGGACAATAGGCGCGCAGTATGAAAAACAATTCGGGCGTAGTACGGTAAAGGGGGGTATTTCAGCAACCGTATTTAGTTCAAATTATGGTGAACGATTTATTCCTCAAACGGGTTCTTCCATTTTGTACAATAATAATAATAGCGACGGTTTTGCTTATGATGGTGTTTCGGCTTTTATCGGTGCAAAATTAGGGAATGCCTTTGTGCAATTTTCAATGCGCAATATACTCGATGCCGATTATTGGAGTACGAGTGTTTATCCTAATTTAGACAGGCAGTTACGCATAAGTGTTAATTGGGCGTTTTTTGATTAGAAAAAAGTAAAATCGTTTGTAATGAAAACTCTCCTATCAATCGTTGTTTCAATCCTCATATTGTTTACAGTTAGCGGTTGCCAAACCAAAAGGGGAACTAATGAGGTTGACATCGTTATTAAAACCTTTGCACTTGATACAAACTGTATTTACTATCAAGAGAAAGTTAAATATCTATCCATTGTTTCTCTGATAGATTCTGATTCATTAGTGTTTAATTATATATTGCTGCACTCAAAAAACAAGATTGATACGAGCAAATGGTGTTGGGGTGAAAATCTAACATTTATACGAAAGGAAGATTCACTTTTCCGTGTTTTGTTCGGTAGTGCCGCTTATCCATACATATACTCAACAGATACACTAAAAATGTATGTAGGACAAATGAACGGATCTTCTAATGAAAGTTGGAGGGTGAACGAATATAGACTAAAGTTGTTTAATGATAATCACAATTTATTCTCTTTAATAAACAATAAATTTACCAAGAGAAAACGTACTTTCAATCTATATAGAGATTTTTCAAAAAATGGAAATGAGAACCATCATGAAAAACTCTCGCCGCCCCCTCCACCTTCTATGTCTCCAATATATATAGAGGGCGATAGTTGTGATATTATCAAATCTAATGGAGGCGATAGCATAACAATGGTGTACTATTGCACTGATAAGTATCCGAATAATCCGTGTTCACCAGACAATAACAGAGGTCATAGAAAAACTATACTACAATTAGAAGGACTATTACTTAAACATATTTATATGGTTCAAGAGGAAGGTGTTGTAATTAAACTTATAGAATCTAATGAGAAAATCGAAAATCCCTACGAGGTCGCTAAGTTTTTGATTAGTAGAGCATATTATCACCTTCCGGAAGATAAATCAATACATAGACTCACATTCGAATAAAGTCATATGAGCTTTAATAAGTTCATCATTTTACGTTTTATCTCCAATTTTACAAATTTCTAAAACGTAGTTCTTTTTTCTAAATCCGGTAATGCATTATCAATCCTTTTCGCAAGTTCGGGTAACTTTATAGTCGGGACAGCCGGAAATAAATGATGCTCCATATGATAG
This sequence comes from bacterium, assembly GCA_022844575.1. Lineage (GTDB taxonomy): Bacteria > Bacteroidota > Ignavibacteria > Kapaibacteriales > UBA961 > UBA2353. The sequence goes on along the minus strand of JALHLL010000155.1, from coordinate 3,409 downwards.
AACATACTGAAAGTAATTGCATTTTTCCAACGTGAACGTTGAGTACGTGCCAGTTCAGGTGAGTCGGTCGTATCATGATGAACAGTCCATACTGCAAAAAAAGCCATAAGAAATTCACCACCAATCATTATAATTATATGGTATATCAGAACATGTATATTGAAATAAAAAGCCAAAAATATTACGGCTGCTACGGAGAATAACTCTAAAACAACATTCCTTCTATAGTATGAATTTCCGTGCTGTAAAGTTACCTTGTGTATTAGAAACATATGAATCGGACCATAGAGAATAGCCCCGTACCACGTCATACCTGCCGATTTCCCTTCATAGTCGTCCTCCGTCAAACAATATCGGTGATGTCTCAAATGATTATACTTTACAGCATGTACAGATACCATCATTAGAATACTATTGCTATATAAGGTAAACCATGTTAAAAATTTATTCGTGCCCAAAGTATTATGAAAACCATTATGCACCTGACGCAGAGCCGTTAGAAAAAAGAAACCGGAAAAAGGTAGTGCGGCAATATAATAACCGAAATAAGCCAGAACAATTGATACGATAAACCAAGGAATCGTAAGGTTGTTTTCAATGAGAAGTTCTTTTATAGTGAGCTTTTTCAAGTCTCGCCATTCGACTCGCTTCAGAATTTCTTCATGTGTCATTGTAGCACCTTTTATTTTATGTAAAAAAAAACTCCTATCTGTTCGATAGGAGTTCAATAATTTTTCTAACTAAAAGATGAATCCGATATTGCTTCATGCGTTCGCCGCCGTGCAAAGAACAATCGGTATATCAGGTAAATAATTCCGCCAACAATAATAAGCCCCAAAATCAGATTCAAAAAGGAAAATGTAGGCGGATATACTTCCGTTACGCCATTCGTTCCCGTTACATAATGCGGACGCGAATAATAGAAAGCAGGGTGAAACGGTGTCATCCACATCCAACTTGTGGAACCCATCATATATCCCATCATGAATCCATCCGACATACCGCCATAGCTGTGTACCATAACATTCTGCCTGCCATTCGCACCGTTTATTGTTTGTGGTGTTGATTTGCGTGGAGCACCGTAGCTTTTACGATAATCAGCACCTGAACTAAAACGTGATCCCCCGAAGCTGCTTCTCGGTTTTGAAGGGGATTGTTGCCCGAAACTTCTTTTTGGTGTTGAAGGAGAAGAATGTGTACGCGATGGCGAACGATAGGAACGCGATCCACCGAATGAACGTCCACCACCTCTCCGAGCATCTGCTGCCATCGGTTCAATAATAAAGGCAAAAACACTTAATAATAATAAAAGTACTGTTTTTGAAAATCGTATATGTCTCATGAAAATATCCTTTCGGTTTCTAATGTATCATCCTCATTACGGAAAGTTGCTTCTGCTTTAAAAGTTGTGCCTTCCGTCGAGTCACTTTTTTTGAAGAAGCCCATAATCCCTGAACTTTCCTTTGCCGAGCCTGCTTTTATATGAACTAAAATACTTACCAATCCTTCCACTTCTTCTTCATTAAGATTTACCAATGTATTGTCAATTTCTCCGTCGCTGTCAATAGATAATATATTTAACTCACTTGCTTCATCTTCGGTAAAAGACGGTTCGCGTGTTTTAATGTTTTCTAAATAATCGGAAAAAACTGATTTATTATAAATTTGCTTATCCGAACCTTCGTATTGTATTATGGCATCAAATGTACCATCTTCATCAAGATTGAGAAATAACTCTTTTATTCCGGCAATTTGTTCACCATTTATATAAATGGCTGTTTTTTCGATTCTACCATTACTTTCTATTCCTAAAGTTCTCATAATACTTCAAATGTTCTATTGCACATACGATATTTTAAAATTCTTGTTGCACTAATGAAAAATAATTGCCGGCTTTTCCACCTATCATAATAGAGTAATTCCTACCAAGAGGTAGCAAGCCCGTCATTTCCGTTAATTTGGTTTCGCCGTTCCAAAAGGTCAGAAGAAGTCGCCTCTCCACAAAAACAGGGGGTGTGTCGAAGTATTTATTTTGTTCGACGCTTGAAGCAATAATGCCCTCAAGATTCGTTGTACCTTCATTTACAGCAAAGGAAGGAATATCTTCCGTCAAGTTAATACATCTTCTTCTTGCTTGTCCGTATAATGTAGTTCGTTGTGCCGACGAAAATGAGTTAATACGTGTTGCTCCGTTCTCTGAACGAGCAAAAACTATATAATTACTATCTGAATTAACCGTAATTGTTCCGGAGGCATCTCCGGCAGTAAACGTATGTATTCCTCTTCGCACAACGGTTCCTGTCGAAGATCGGAAATCCAAAGGTACATTCGATAATATTCCGGATACACCGAAAATCATCGTTGATTTTTCTTTATTGGCATGTACAAAAGTTACAAACGATCCACGCTCTAATAAGGTAAGGTTCTTTCCTGCTTCGTTTATGGGTAATAATGTGGCATTTGTCGTACCTTCCGATGAATTTGTCCACAACAACAAATAATATGTTGTGCTTGCTGATACCGTACCCAAAAAAGTAGAGTGAAGTTGAGCAGGTTGCCGAGTCGTAAAAACTGTTATCGGCAATTCACCGGATGGAATATCAACGGATGAAGACATTGCTGTAAACGGAATGCGCGAAGCTAATACTTCACCCGAAAGTAATTGACCGTCGGCAGTATTACGCGCACCTAAAGAAACAGTAACGTCCGTCTGATCATTCATCATATTGACAACATAAATACGCGAATAACCGCTTTGTACACTCGCATTGGAAATCTGCGGTAGAATAGTTAATACTCCACCTGCATTATTCAATGAATCAGCGGCTATAATAGTATAATTTTTCTGTACTTGGAGCGGAAATTCCAAAATACGTTTTTTACCATTTGCATATGCTACCGAAAATGAATCAACGGAATTGGAAGAGCATGCACCCACTTCAGTAAGAGGACTCAAAGTATTCGGTGAAATACCATTCTGTAAGTTAAGGTCTTGTTTATCCACAACTTTCGATAAATCAGCGGATTGAGTTGTCAAATTGATTAACTTGACAAAAGCCTGCTTTGCAGGTTGATTTTGAAGCACAGAAAAGGAGGAAGCTGTTTGATTTCTGTCATCAATTACACCACATGAAATTCCATTGTCGGTTCCTCGATAAATAACAAAACAGTATGAGGAAAATTGTGCTGTAGCAAAAGAGTATAAGCCGACAATTTCTTGCAGTTGATTTCTTTTATCTACTCTAAGTAATGTTACGGCAAATGATTGTGATGCCTCAATTTCTCTTGTAGTACTAAATGTAGTATAACCATTGTCTCTAATCAATTCTTCTCCGTTTTGACAACCTAAACGCAAAATGAAGGTGTAGTTGGAATCCGGGAAAAAGTTTACCAACCTTAAATCGGGATT
>JALHLL010000154.1 GCA_022844575.1 bacterium | reverse complement strand
CCTGCCGTATGGTCGCAAAACCCATCAAGGGTCATATTTATTGCAGCAATTACTTTTCTCATATTCAGAGTTAGTTAGTTATGTTTATCAGTCAGATACCTTCTACAATGTAAGGTCTGCTTTAGACGGATATCACTACACAATTACCGTACCTGTTTTGCCGTACATGCAATCAGGCAATGTGGCAGCTTATTTATATTATTTTTTGTATGTTAATATACTTATTGTTTTATAATGATGGGGCAGTTGATGACAACACATATACGTAAGGCAGAGATTGGCGATGCTCGAGACATATCCGAGGTACATATTAACAGTTGGCGCGAAACCTATAGTACCATAATAGATAATGATTTTCTTGCTTCTCTTGATATTGAGCAAAGAACGGCACGCTGGATTGATATTTTACAAAAAAGACCGGAGAGCGTTTTTGTAACCGAAGCAAATGCTGAAATAGTAGGATTTGCCGGCGCGGGCAAAAGCCGAACAATGAATAATTATGATGGTGAACTATATGCTCTCTATCTTCTGAAGAAGTATCAGGGGCTATCACTCGGAAAACAACTATTCTTCGCTTCCGCACGCTACTTGCAATCAATCGGTTGTGACTCCATGTATGTAGCAGTATTACGCGATAATCCGACCGTCCATTTCTATAAAAAGTACGGAGGAAAATATATAATGAGTGAAGAAATAAAAATCGGAGGAAAATATTATACGGAGGAATTATATGGATGGGATACTATAAGAAGTATTATTCTTGATTGAAAAGTATTATTATTCTTTGTTTCAGACATGTGTCATATTTGTCATTCTGAATGAAGTGAAGAATCTGTTCGGTGAATAATTCGACCACCCCGCTTTCAGCATCCCTCCAAAGGAGAGGAATTGTAGGAAAAGGAAATTAATTCCCCTCTATCAGAGGGGTGTCACGAAGTGACGGGGTGTCATAACACGTATAAACCACCCAGCCTACAGCAATCCTCCAAAGGAGGGAATTGTAGGAAAAGGAAATTAAATTCCCCTCTATCAGAGGGGTGTCACGAAGTGACGGGGTATCAAACACCCAACCATGTCATTCTGAACGAAGTGAAGAATCTTTTCCTCTCACAGATTTTTCTTTGCAGGGAATAACATCCTCCCTTCAATCCATAAACAGATACGGTCGCCAACTGTCTTCCACACGCCCTACTATTTGTTTCAGAAAAGTGACATGCGATGGTTTTTTGGGTGTTGACATCAATGGCATGCTTGCCTCTTCAGGAGTTCGATTGCCTTTACGATTATTACATTTCATACATGCCGTTATAAGGTTTTCCCATGTATCTTCACCGCCGCGTGATTTGGGTATGATATGGTCAATCGTTAAAGGAGGATTCGTTTTACCGCAATATTGACATCGCCCACTATCACGACGGAGTATATTCTTTCGCGAAAGTTCCACTCTACGAAATGTAACACGTACATAGTTGGAGAGTCGTATTATACTTGGGCAAGAATATTGAACCGATACCGTGCGAAGAGTTCGGTCATTCTTTGAAGCTATTACTTCGGCTTTGGTGAGAAAAACAAGCAAAAATGCTTTTTTTACCGAACAGATGCTTATGGGTTCATAACTTTGGTTTAGTACCAGAACCTTAGCATTCATTGAGCCGCCGCGGTGTGAGGCGCGGTTTTTCGAGAGTTGAATTGTTGTACTGAATGTGCTGCTCCTTTTTGCATAATTGTATGCAGACATTGATAAAAAATAGTGTGTATTTACATATTAGCGACCATTATCCTTATTCATTTTTAATCCATTCCCTGCCTGTTTATCAACTATCGGCTTTATAGTCCGTAGTTTTGCGGCTGATTATTATATCAAATTTGCAAAAATATAAGGAGTTAAGGCGCATTATGCCTCAAACCGCATTGTTAGCACTTGAAAACGGTATGACTTTCCGAGGGATGGCTTTTGGCGATATATATGCCGAGTCAACAGGCGAAGTGGTTTTTAATACTGCACTTACGGGTTATCAGGAGATTATGACCGACCCTTCGTATAAGGGTCAGATAATGACATTTACTTATCCTCATATCGGCAACTACGGTATAAATAATTCCGATATGGAATCCGATAAAATCCAATGCGAAGGTGCTATTGTAAGGGAATATTCCAAACATTATTCCAATTTCAGGGCACATACAAGTTTGGGTGAATGGATGAAGGAATATGGTAAGATAGGCATTGAAGGTATCGATACAAGAAAATTGGTTCGGGTATTAAGGTCGGTAGGCGTATTGCGCGGTATTATTTCCGCACAAGGCACCGAACAAGAACTTATTGAACATGCAAAAGCGGTACCACCTATGGAAGGGCTTGACCTGACGGGATTGGTAAGTACGGAAGCACCGTATGAATGGAATGCGGATGCCAATGAACCCTTTGTTCCGAAAGGTGATATGTCAGGCAGACGTTTTCGTGTGGCGGCTTTGGATTATGGTATTAAAAGAAATATTTTGCGTCGTCTTGCAGCTTATAATTGTGATGTTACCGTATTTCCGGGAAGAACATCTGCTCAGGAGATTTTAGCATCGAATCCCGACGGTATTTTTCTTTCCAATGGACCCGGCGATCCGGCAGCTACTACATATGCTTTCGAGACTATTCGGACACTTGCCGAAAAGAAGCCGATATTCGGAATTTGTTTGGGACATCAGTTAATAGGTCTTTCGTTCGGTGCGAATACTTATAAGTTAAAATTCGGGCATCGCGGGGCTAATCATCCTGTCAAGAACTTAGATACGAATGCCATTGAAATAAGTTCGCAAAATCATGGTTTTGCTGTTGATGCGGAAAGTTTGCCTTCGGTATTGGAGCCGACCCATATCAATCTTAACGATAATACATTATCCGGTTTGCGTCATAAGGAATTACCGATTTTTTCGGTTCAATATCACCCTGAGGCATCGCCGGGCCCTCATGATTCCGATTATTTATTCCGTGATTTCGTACATCTGATGGAGCGACATTCTTAATCACCGTGATTTCTCTATTTTTTTGCGTTTATTAATGCCGAAAACGACATTGCTTCGATATTGCTTTCTTTTTGCGACCTTGTTCGGTATATGCCCTGAAACAGGTTTGGCGCAACAACAAGCGCGAATCCCTTTTTGGTGGGGTGGGGGTATCGGTTATATGTACGGTGTGCATTCTACCGATGGTAATTTGCGTTGTTTGAATGACCCCTCATGCCCGCAGTATAAGGATGGTACGGGACATGGTCTTATGATCGGTTTATCGGCTGATTGGCGTCTTTCTTCGAGCTTCGGTTTATTAAGCCGTTTACATCTTACATTGCCTTCGGCTACGATGTCTGCGGAAAATTCATCCGGCTCCGTAAAAAATCAAAATGGCGATATTGTGCCTCTGCTGCGTTCTCATTCATTAGAAGCAAGTTTAACAAGTATTCGGCTCGATATAAACGGCAGTCTTTTATTAGGCAAATTCCGCATTTTCGGGGGTATGGCTCCCGAACTCTTACTTTCGCCTACGTGGACTTCCTCATCCACCATCGTATCGCCTTCCAATGTTACATTCGGGAATAAATTGCGCGATACCACTTTTTTGAACGATGTCGCCATTACGGATGCTTCGGGTATGATAATGTCTATTTCGGCAGGTGTAGGGTATGATATTCCTTTGGGCTTACGTACAATGCTTACACCCGAACTTTCCGGTACCATACCCATTACACCTATTGTAAGCACGGGTACTTGGAAGCAAACTACCATTGCTTTAACAGCCCACATACGGTTCGGCTCAGGTATTATTAAAACAAATGAAACAAGAACACGTGAATTTTTGGACACAGTAAAGGTACGTGATAATTCTTTTGTGGGTACTCGTTTTGTGCAGGGTAATAAAATTACCGTTCGTGATATTGAAGAAACGGAGACAGCACGTATTGTAACGGAAACGATAAGCCGACATGATACTATATTTATCGGTAATGATCCGCCGAAAGGACCTGCCACACGTATTGAAATCTATGCGGTGGGAGGTGATGCAGCAGGTAAACAAGTTCAGGAAGTGGTTGTAAGCGGGCGGTATGTTACGGAAGCGTTTCCGGTAATACCTACCGTGTTTTTTGAATCCAATACGCATCAGTTACCGGAACGTTATAAACGTATCGGTTCGCCGCAGGAATTTTCCGCCGATGCCTTAATGCCGAACTCGCTTGTACAACATCGTGATGTATTAAATATAATAGGGCGGCGTTTGCAGGAAAATCCGCGCGCAAAACTTACTTTGCGTGGTACGGCTGACCCCACAACGGAAAATTCGGATTGTGATCTTGCCGAACGCCGTGCCGAATCGGTAAAGCAATATTTGGTGCAATCATGGGGCATTGATGAAAAGCGAATCAGAAATCGCACTCCGCGTCGCCGTTGCGAACCCGAAAACCCGACAACATCGCAGGTGGAAGAGGGCTATGCCGATAATAGGCGTGTGGAAATGGACAGCGAGGACGATGATGTGCTGGAGCCATTATTGCGTACACGTTTTATTGAGGTAATTAAAACCGAGCCGAAGGAAATTGAAGTACGTATAAAGGATGACAATTCTGCACAAATTACTGAATGGTCGGCTAAGGCACGTTTAGCAAAAAACACATTATTTTCCGAATCGAAAAACGGGCAACCAAAAGGCATTCGCCATAGTTTTACCGATGAGCAAATACATACAATGAGTACTAATCGTGAAGCGATGATTGAAATAGACGGCTCGCTTACCGATAATAATAATAATTCCGATGAACAAAGTATAATATTACCGGTGCGACACGATACTACGGAATTTTCGATTCAACGTTTATCGTTAATGACATTCGATGTATTAAAGGATAATTTAAATCGTTCGGCAAAAAAAGCAATAAAAAGATTTGTGGAAGTATTGGATGAAGAATCGACGATAAGCGTAAGCGGATATACCGATAAATTAGGGGATGCGGATTTGAACACTCGTTTAGCCGAATCGCGTGCCAATGCGGTTGCCGATTATATTAAGGATATTAAACCAAATGCCAATATTGTTAATAATATCGGTTACGGCTCAACAAAAATGCCTCCGGGTGTTGGTACGGATACATTGCCTGAAGCTCGTTTTTTAAGTAGAACGGTACAAATTGAAATTTTACGCAGAATTAAATAAATGTACTTATATAATGTAGGATACTCGAATGGAAGAAACACCTGAAATCAACTCTGAAGCGCCCCCCGAAGAAAAACAGTTTGAAAGTAGGATTGACCTAAGTGAGATGCGTGAAGCGGTCAATAATATTCGTGCTGAAATTCATCGTTTTGTTGTCGGTCAGGATACGATGATTGATTTGCTTATTGCCGCCTTACTTGCCGATGGTCATGTTCTGATAGAAGGAGTGCCGGGTATAGCAAAAACATTAACGGCAAAATTACTTGCCCGAACTGTTGCCGTTAATTTTCAGAGAATACAATTCACCCCCGATTTGATGCCTTCCGATGTATTGGGTACGGCTGTATTTAATCCTAAAAATTCCGAATTTTCATTCCATGAAGGTCCCATTTTTTCCAATTTTGTGCTTATTGATGAAATTAATCGTGCACCGGCAAAAACTCAATCCGCTTTATTTGAAGTTATGGAGGAGAGACAAGTAACCGTTGATGGTACGACATATCATATGCCACCGCCTTTTTTGGTAATAGCTACGCAGAATCCTATTGACCAAGAAGGCACATATCGTTTGCCCGAAGCTCAATTGGATAGATTTTTATTTAAGATTGAAGTCGAATATCCTTCCTATGAGGATGAAAAAAGAATATTATCGGAATTTCACGGCAGAAACGGAATAAATGATTTATCGCTTATCCGCGAAGTAATAAACGGAGAGCAATTAGCACGATTCCGTTCACTTATTCGCGATATTCGCGCTGAAGAAAATATATTAGGATACATTGCATCCATTACGCATCAGACACGTACAAACTCTGCATTGTCGCTTGGTGCTTCGCCGCGCGCTTCCTTAGGGATTTTAGCCGCCGCAAAGGCATTTGCTGCAATGGATGGCAGAGATTTTATCACCCCCGATGATGTGAAAAGCGTAACACCTTCCGTTTTATGTCACAGAATTATGCTTACACCGGAAAAAGAAATGGAAGGGATAGCTCCGGAAGATGTTATTAAACAAATTATTGCAAGAATAGAAATACCGAGATAATACTATGGCAACAAAAATTGTAAGACCCGATGATTCGGAATACCCTGTCTTTTTCAGGGCATATATAATGCAAGTGCCGGGTAATGGTTTAGCACCATTATTGCGTGCGCCTATGGCACATTCCGTAGGTGTTTGGAATGTTATTCCTGCCGAAAAGGAATTATTCCGCTATGCCGATGGAAAATGGACACCAAAGGAAATGCTGGGGCATATTATTGATACGGAACGTATTATGCAATACAGGGCTTTGTGTATAGCCAGAGGTGAAAAACAAAGTTTGCCCGGCTTTGAAGAAGACGATTATGTAAAAAATTCCAATGTTAATGAGAGAACAATGGCTTCGCTTTTTGCAGAGCTGACGACCGTACGTCTTTCTACACAATGGTTATTCGAGCAATCCATTGCCGATAAGGATTTGATAAGAACCGGTAATGCAAACGGTAGAACAATAACTCCGCGTGCACTTGCTTGGGTAATATTCGGTCATGAATTACATCATATCAATATTCTTAAAGAACGTTATTTATCGTAAACTCGATATTATTATATACTATTTTTTTCACAGTCCTTTATTTACTATGAATTTGTCAAAATATACACTATTCATTGTGATATGTATGCTTATGGCATCCGTAATTGGTTGCGGTGACCCGAAGCAAAACACACCACAGAATTTTGATTCGAATAAACCGGAAAACGGAGATTGGATTATTCTGCATGAATTGAGTGATGCGGAAGGGCTTAACCCTGTTACAACCAATGATGCCAGTAGCCGCGATATATTTACAAAAATTTTTGAGCCGCTCCTTACATTGGATTTTGAGAAATCCGAATATCGTCCGCGCCTTGCGGAAGCGATGCCTACCGTATCGGATGACCATTTGACCTATACGTTTACATTAAAAAAGAATATCAAATTTTCCGATGGTAAACCCCTAACGGCAAAGGATGTTGTTTTTACGATAAAAGCGATAAAAAACCCTATGGTTATAGATGCAACGGCTTTAAGAAATTATTATGAATCGTTGGAAGATGTTATTGCGCCGGATGATTATACTGTAATTTTTAAAATGAATAAGCCATACTTTATGGCTGAGTATAATTTGGGTAATACATATATTTTGGCTAAACATGTTTTCGATCCGAAAAATCTTACCGACCAATATACTATCCCGCAAACGAACGATGTTAAGCAGGTAGAAACTAATGCCGCAATGAAAGAATTTGCGGAATGGTTCGGTGCTGCTGATAGAAAAAGAGAGCCGAAATATATGATAGGTTCGGGTCCGTATATTGCGGAAGAATGGCGCACAAATGAATTTATTAAAATAAAAAGAAATGAAAATTATTGGAATAAAGGTAATGATCCTGAAACAGCCGCTTATCCCGATAAATTATTATTCAAAACGGTAAATGATATGAATACGGCTGCTACCTCTTTAAAAAATGGCGAGCTGGATATGATTCCTACCATTACCCCGCCCAAGTTATGGTTTGATGTTATTGATACTGTGGCAAATCCTCATATTCGTAAAGTACGTTATCCGCAAACTATCTATACATATATCGGATGGAATTGTAAAAAGCCGTATTTCTCTGATAAAAAGGTAAGACAAGCACTTTCGCACCTTGTTGATAGGATACGTCTTCGTGGGCAAGTAAACAGAAGTTTCGGTCAGATTCAGAATACGGTAATTTATAAAAACTTACCTGAATATGATTCGACTCTTCCTGCCTATGATTATAGTCCCGAAAAAGCGAAAACTATACTTGCGGAAGCGGGTTGGAAGGATAATGACGGCAATGGAATTTTGGATAAAATGGTAAATGGGCAAAAGGTTGAATTCGTATTTACATTTTTTGTAAATGCGGGTAATGAAGTAAGAGAAAATATTGCCCTTATCGTTTCCGAAGAAATGAAAAAAGTGGGCATAAAAGCAAATGTGCAAAAACAGGAATGGACGGTGTATTTAGAAAATGTTCGCTCCGGTGCATTCGATGCTTCCATAGGCGCGTGGGTGCATGATCCCGTTCCGCCCGACCCATATCAGTTATGGCATTCCAGCCAAACAAAAAGTAAGGGTTCCAATTATGTTGGTTTTGTCAATGCTCGTGTTGACCAATTATTGGAAATGAATCGTGTGGAATTTGATGCACAAAAGCGCAAGGAATATATGCTTGAATTTCAAAAAATTCTCCATGATGAGCAGCCGTATACGGTTTTATGGCTTAGCGAAGTTCCCGGCGCATATAATAAACGGATTCAGAATGTAAAGTTTTATAATCCGCGACCCGGATATAATCCCGCAACATTCTGGGTACCGAAATCAATGCAAAAATACTCGGAAGCGCAATAAACCTTCACAGTCAACGTTCCCCTT
>JALHLL010000153.1 GCA_022844575.1 bacterium | reverse complement strand
AGCACGGCTCAATTATACTTGATGAAAGTCATGAAATGATTGTCGATTTGTTTGAAGGTACTGATGAAAAAGAAAAACAACAGGCAAAAGAATTACTCCAAAGAAAAAGTACTTCTCTTTCGTCACTGAAAGGAATGACAGTCACTTGGGATGAATGTGCGAATGCAATTCATACTTCTTTAATTTCTTAAAATATGAACGATATTACACATGACCGCCCTTCTATAGTTCAGGCGAATAATCTCGTAAAAAAATACGGTAAAAGAACAGTTGTAAGAGGTGTATCGTATCAATTACAACAAGGTGAAGTAGTGGGTTTACTTGGGCCTAACGGAGCCGGAAAAACCACTTCGTTCTATATGATTGTGGGTGTAGTGAAGCCAAGCGAAGGTAAAGTAGAATTTAACGGTAAAAACATAACGAATAAAGCTATGTATCGGCGAGCGAGAATGGGTATCTCTTATTTACCGCAGGAACCGTCTATCTTCAGGAAGATGTCTGTTGAGAACAATATCAAGGCAATTCTTCAACTTCAACAACTTTCGCGTACCCAAAGAAAAGAACGATTAGAACAGTTACTTGAGGATTTCAGAATAACCCATATTCGAAAAAGTATGGGCTATATGTTATCCGGTGGAGAAAGAAGACGATGTGAAATAGCGCGAGCCCTTGCTTCGGATCCCAAATTCATATTACTTGATGAGCCGTTTGCAGGTATTGACCCTATTACGGTTGAGGAAATTATGCACTTGGTTATCGGTTTAAAGCAAAGAGGAATAGGGATTCTAATAACTGATCATAATGTGCACGAGACTCTCTCGATAACAGACCGAGCTTACATACTTATCGATGGGCAGGTTTTTGCTTCCGGTACTGCCGAAGAATTAGCAAACAATGCTGAAGTAAGAAAACATTATCTCGGTGAAACATTTTCATTAGAGCGTTATGAATAAGAACGTTATCTGCTCTGCAAATCACGTATCAATTTCATATTCTCATTCGGATAATTCAAATGTTTTTTCCAATGTCAATTTGGACATAAAAGGAGGTACGGTCTTTGGCATTTACGGTAAGAACGGCACAGGCAAGTCGACACTTTTGAAAATACTTTCTTTTATTCTTACCCCAACAAGCGGTTATGTTGAGTTAAAACTCGATGAAACTCTCATTACAAGAGATTCAATACAAAAGCATATTGGTTTTGTATCCCCCTCACTCTCCCTTTATGATGAGTTTACACTTATTGAACTCGTGGAAACAGTAACAAAGATGCGCGGCATACTTTTTGATGAATTGTACTTCAATAATTTGTTGGAGTTACTATCACTTTCACATAGACGAGAAAGTATTGTAAAAGGATTTTCTTCAGGTATGCTACAAAGAGTAAAATTGATACTTGCGACCATACACAAACCCTCTTTCCTTTTTTTGGATGAACCAACAACTAACCTTGATGATGAAGGAATAATGTCGGTTCATGCTATCATTCAGAAAACCGTAAACTATGGCGGTTTGGTTTGCATAGCTACCAATGAAAATCGTGAAAAAAATTGGTGTACCCAACAAATTGATATCTCATCATTTAACTGATACTATAATGCAAAGATTTTTTAAGGTATCGTTTTTGTACATACTCTCATTTACTTTAGGCTGCGGAGACATACAGAGAAGTAATGGAGAGGAGGTAAAAAACAAAGTAAAAGGTGAACAGTCACGAGTACTCCATGATTTTTCATCAATAGAATTACCTGATGAGCTTGATTTTTGTGGGGAGAAATTGCCTCTTGATAACCCTGAAATACGAGAACGAGCCGAGAGAGAATTATACTTGAATCTTCAACAGCCCGGTCAGTTGATGTTATATATGAAAAGATCTACAAAGTATTTTCCGCTATTTGAAAAACTGCTTAAAGAGGAGAATATGCCAGATGATCTGAAATATTTACCTGTTGCAGAAAGTGCATTATATATGGCTCGTTCCGGAAAAGATGCAGTGGGGCTTTGGCAATTTATGCCTGAAACTGCGAAAAGTTTCGGTTTGATTGTAGATGAATACGTCGACGAACGTCGTCATCCGTTAAAAAGTACACAAGCTGCGCTTAAATACCTGCGTGGCGGTCATCGAAGGTTCAGAAGTTGGCTAATGGCGGCAGCCGGTTATAATATGGGTTATTCAGGTCTTGAGGATGATTGTAATTTCCAAGGAACGGAAAACTTTTCAGAGCTTTACCTTAATGAAGAAACATCACGATATGTCTTCCGCATAGCAATAATAAAGTTTTTAATGAAAAATGGTGAAAAATACGGTTTGTATTTTCCCTCTGATGGATACTCGCCGCAGCGTCAAAAAACAATCGAAGTTCATGATGCAATTTCCAACCTTTCAATCTGGGCAAAAGAACATGGAACCTCGTATAAACATATAAAACTATTGAATCCGTGGATTTTGAAACGTAGTTTACCGAAAGCGAAAAACAATTCGTACATTATTGCTATACCAGACCTATGATGAATAAAAATCCCCAACAAGATTGATATTCGCTTGATTTTCACTAATTTAGTTACGGATAAAATTTGCAGTTGACACTATCTTCTTTCGGACACTGAATTAGCAAACTATTATGTCATTAATAGATACCATAGGTGGTGCTCAAGAATTCGCTACCCTTCCCCCTGTAGCAGGCAAAGTACTTTCTTTGTTAGAAAACGCGAATAGTGATTTCCGCGAAATTACAGGCGTAATAGAAACCGATCCGGCTCTCACTCTCAAGATACTTCAAATGGCAAATTCGCCTTTGTATGCCGTACGTTCAAATGTAACATCTTTACAACAAGCAGTTCTGGCTCTCGGTCTCAATCGAGTCGCTAATATTGTGTTAAGTGTATCAATATTCTCAAAATTTATTATGTTGTCGCGCTCAAATAGTGCGGAACACATGAAAAATTTCTGGTATCATTCATCGTGTACCGGAATGGTTGCGAAGAACTTAGCCACTAAAATCAAACGTAATTTTAAGGACTTGGAATTTATTGGCGGATTATTGCATGATATAGGAAAAATGGCAATGATTCAATTCGATCCCGAAAATTACGCTAAGGTTATCGAACTTGTTCGTAACGAAGGCATTTTGGATGTTGAAGCGGAAACAAGAGTATTCGGTTCGGATCATTGTGTAATAGGTCATTTAATAGCCCGCTTGTGGAAACTACCAAAAGAGCTACAACTTATTCCAGGTCATCATAATGATCCGTGGAACTTATCGGAGGGTAAGGAAGTAACGGCGGTTATACGTGTTGCTGATCTTCTTTGTGAGATGTGGGGTGCAAGTGTTGAAGAAGGTATTACGAAAGTAAATCTTATCGAGGAAAAATCATGGCAAGTTCTCTGCGAATTTTCCCCAAATTTAAATAATCTTGATCTGGAATTGTTTACATTCGAATTAGAAACGGAATTCCGTCAAGCTTCCTCATTCTTAAATATGGTTGCGACTGATTCGGCCACCAAGTAAAAACCGCAACTTCTCTATATTATGATTCCAGTACTCCTTGAATTACCTATTCCTTTTTTGAATATTACAATTCCGATTTATAGCTTCGGCGTTATGGTTGCTTTGGCGTACTTAACTGCAAGCTATCTATTAACATACGGAATGAGAAGAAGAGCAATACCGAATGCAGAAGTAATTTCATCCAACATTACTTTTTTAGCATTAATCGGCGGGATAGGTGGTGCGAAACTTTTCCATATCCTTGAAAACTTTGAAGAATTTATGATAGATCCGAAAGGCACGCTTTTAAGCGGAGCAGGGCTCACCTTTCTTGGGGGATTCATTCTTGCAACTACACTTATCTATATCTATATCAGAGTAAAAAAAGTATCGTTCTTAAATATTGCGGATGCAGCAACCTTATCTTTAACAGCCGGTTATGGCATAGGCAGAATAGGATGCCAACTTTCCGGTGATGGAGATTACGGAATACCTACTACTTTACCATGGGCAATGTCATATTCAAAGGGTATTGTTTCAACACTTTCTGTAAAGAATCCCGATTTGGTTGAACAGTTTCGTTCAATATTTCCGGATAAACCTATACCTGAAGATATTCTTGTACATCCGGCTCCTGTTTACGAAACTCTTTCAATGCTTATCGTTTTTATCATTCTGTGGAAATTACAGAGCAAACAAAAACAAGTGGGATGGTTATTCGGAGTTTATCTCGTTTTTGCCGGCATAGAACGTTTAAGCGTAGAATTTATAAGACTCAATGATTTGTATTTCGGATTATCTCAAGCACAATGGATTTCGATAGGTCTTATTATTTCCGGTTTAATTGTTATTCGTTTTAGGGGTTTAGCACCTTCTAAATAGATAGGAACGATTTCAAATATGATTTTGCTAAAGAGTAAAAGATAATGTAAAATTGGTCATTCCACTCAATTAGCATATTTTTGTAAACTTAATTGTGTACGGTTCCGTCGCCTAGTGGCTGGGCAGAGCTCTGCAAAAGCTCCTACGGCGGTTCGAATCCGCCCGGAACCTCCACCACATGAAATCTAATATTATTTAAATCAGGAGATTATGGGAACAACAGCCGATTTGCGCCCCGGTGCAGTAATCAAATACAATAATGAGTTGTGTACGGTTATTGAATCGGAGCACCGCACACCCGGTAACCTTCGTGCTTTTTATCAAGTTTCAATGCGAAATCTTCGTAGCGGAAAATTACTTGAAAATCGTTTTCGCTCCGGAGAATCAATTGAATTTGTAAGAGTTGAGAAAAAAAACTATCAATATTTATACCGTGATGGTGAGATGTTCGTATTCATGGATAATGAAACCTACGATCAATTCCCTATCTCGTCTGACTTAGTGGGCAATCAATCACGTTTAATGAAAGAGGGTCAGGAGGCGTCAATTGCATTTAATGACAGTGTTGCTTTGTCAGTTGAACTTCCGCCAAATGTTATTTTGCGTGTAACGCAAACCGAGCCGGGTGTACGCGGCGATACCGCAACAAATGTAAGCAAACCTGCTACACTTGAAACCGGAGCGGAAGTTAAAGTTCCTATCTTTGTTAATGAAGGTGATTTACTTAAAATTGACACTCGTACTGGGGATTATGTCGAGAGAGTCAAAGAATAATCTTCGTTAGTTGAAAACTATGAAAGCGTGTTTCTGTTCGCATTAAAGAAGCACGCTTTTTTTTATTACGAAACTTTTTTGGAGAAGTTATTATGGATATTGAATACCTCAAACAACTTGTTCAACTTTTCGATCAGAGTACTGCAACCGAACTTTCTGTCGAGGAGGAAGGAACGAAAGTATTTCTGTCACGTCAACCTGCTCAACAAACAGTACAAATGGTAGCTGCTCCGCAACAAGTTGCACCTCAGTTTGTACAACCTTCGCCTCAACCTTTGCAAGCTAATCAAACAGCCGCCCCGACGCCTCCTGTTGCGGCTGCCGAACCGGCTCCTGCTGCTAATCTCCATATAATTCATTCGCCTATCGTCGGAACATTTTATCGCGCTCCTTCGCCGGAAGCCCCACCATTCGTAAAAGTTGGTGATAAGGTTCAGACGGGTGCTCCGTTATGTATTGTTGAGGCAATGAAACTCATGAACGAAATTGAATCGGATGTTTCCGGGACAATCGTTCGTTGCCTTAGCGACAGCGGAAAACCTGTAGAGTATAATCAGCCCTTATTTGAAATTCAAGTGGGCTAATTCTTATCATTTGAATATAAAAATATATGATAAAAAAAGTTCTGATTGCCAATCGAAGCGAAATTGCTTTGAGAATTATACGTGCGTGTCATGAATTGGGGATAAAAACCGTTGCTGTTTATTCTACAGCTGATGTGTCATCACTACATGTAAAATTCGCTGATGAAGCAGTGTGCATAGGACCGCCACTCGGAAAAGAGAGTTATTTGAATAAAAACGCCCTTCTTTCTGCAGCGCATATTACTGGAGCAGACGCTATACATCCGGGTTACGGTTTCCTTGCTGAAAACGATTCGTTCGCCGATATGTGCCGCGAAGTAGGTCTTGTATTTATCGGGCCTCAACCTGATGCTATTGTTCGCATGGGGAATAAGTCCATAGCAAAGGAAACAATGCGTAATGCAGGAGTCCCTGTTGTACCGGGTAGTGGCGGTATAGTTGAAACTTTAGACGATGCAAAAAGAGTTGCCGACGAAGTCGGTTATCCGGTTATGATTAAGGCGGTTGCCGGCGGTGGTGGTAAAGGTATGCGTTACATACAAGAACCCTCCGAACTTGAGCGTGGTTTTACAATGGCAAGAACCGAAGCGGGTGCAGCATTCGCTAATCCTGATGTTTATATCGAAAAGTTCATAGAGGAGCCAAGACACATTGAGATACAGGTTTTTGCCGATAAACACGGTAATGTAGTTCATCTTAATGAAAGAGAATGCTCAATTCAACGTCGACATCAAAAGCTTATTGAAGAAGCCCCCTCCCCTATTATGACCCCTGAATTACGCAAAGCGATGGGAGAAGCATCGGAAATAGGTGCAAGAGCCGTTAATTATGAGGGTGCAGGAACGATTGAATTTCTTGTTGACAAACATCGTAATTTCTATTTTATGGAAATGAATACTCGGATTCAGGTTGAACATCCTGTTACGGAACAATCTATCGGTGTTGATTTGGTGAAAGAACAAATATTAGTTGCATCAGGCGAGAAACTTTCGGTTAGACAAACAGAACCTGATTATCATGCAATAGAATGTCGTATAAATGCCGAAGACCCTGAAAAAGATTTCCGTCCTTCACCGGGCACAATTCAATCTTTACATTTTCCGGGCGGGCATGGCATTCGAATTGATTCCCATATCTATCAGGGATATTCGATACCTCCCTATTATGATTCACTAATTGCTAAGCTAATTAGTTATGCTAAAACACGTAATGAAGCCATAGCTAAAATGAGACGCGCTTTAGATGAATTCGTTATTGAGGGAATTAAAACGACAATTCCTTTTCATAGAAAGATGATGGATAATAAAGACTTTATTTCGGGTAATTTCGATACGAAGTATCTTGATACCCATGATTGGCGAGCATAATTTTTATTACTTTTTACAAGGAGAAATTAAATGAATTTTCCGGAAGAGTTGAAGTACACAAAAGATCATGAATGGATACGTATGGAAGGTAATGTCGGTACTATCGGCGTTACAGAGCATGCTCAGGGTGAACTTGGTGATGTTGTTTATATTGATTTTAACGGACCTGCCGCTTTAGCAGCCGGTGAATCATTCGGAACGATTGAAGCTGTTAAAACTGTGGCTGAATTATATTCACCGTGTTCAGGAAATGTAGTCGAAACAAATTCTGCGATCAATGACGCTCCGGAATCTGTAAATTCAGACCCCTATGGCGCAGGATGGCTTATCAAAATTGAGTTATCGGATTTGAGTGAACTTGAGGGGTTGATGGATGCTTCAGCATACAAAGAATTAGTAGGACATTGATTAGATACATTATATTCAATAGTAAAAAGACCCGCTCAAAGCGGGTCTTTTTCGTTTTTGCTTAAAAAATGACTTAAAGAACGAATACTTACTACGCAAAAAATACCAGATTGATGTTTTGCAGCGAAATTGTTTATTAAGTTGTGCCTCATAAAATAACGTTTTCTTACTATCGGGGCATGGACTAGATGAAAAAAATGTTGGGAATTTTCACATTTGCTTTTTTCGTTTTTTCTTCCATTCAAACGCTGTATGCACAATATGGAATTGTAACCGTTTATGTACCGGAAAGAGGATACTTCATACCCGGAGAGATGATAAAAGGCATTGTCACAAAAAGAATGACTGACAACATTTCGGGGGCATCGCTTGACCACTCATGTGAACACTGGAGTAATTTAATGACAGATAAGTTAACAGCCGGAGCCGCTTATCCACCCGACATACAAATTATGCATTTTAATCTTCAAATTCCTATAGGCTTCTCATGCAAAGATTCCTCATTTTATATCAAATTTTTAGGCATTAAATATAATATAACACCGTTTATAATAAGACCTTTCGATTCGACAAGAATGACATATCCCATCGTTCCGATAGATGGGGTATTGGTTCCTTCAACGGAATCAATAAATTTTACATGGTATCCGACGCATGGGAGCAGTAAGTATCACTTCCAATTAAGTACTGATAAAGAATTTTCCATTTCAAGAAATAGTAAAGACGATAATCCATTAAATTCAAAAAATGTTTTTGAAGATTCGACCACATGGGCAACCATTAACTTACCTACGGCGAATCTGTTGCAAGCGAATACCGCTTATTATTGGCGTGTCCGTGCACAAACAGATACGAAATGGCGAGATTGGTCAAATGTATATACATTTAGAACCGAAAACACTTTGTCTGCACAGCATGAAAGCGAACAACTTTTATATACATATCCCTTACCATGCTCGGAATATATATATATTACTTTACCGCCATCATTACAAAAGGAAGGGAATCAACTTTCCATAGAGATAACATCACTAAACGGTGCAATTATAAAGAGAATTATCAATACTTATTTTTCCGGCAATGAGAAGTATTTAGAAATCCCTGTACGTGATCTGCCTAACGGT
>JALHLL010000152.1 GCA_022844575.1 bacterium | reverse complement strand
TATTTCGATGCCTCAATTTCCAAATCTTCTTCTTCCGACAAATCTCGTAAATCGTTATACTCGGCATGGCGGTAAAGAGCATTATCATCGAAATCAACTTTTGCATCAAGAGCAATCCATTCATTTTCGGCAGTAAGAACCAAAGGATTTACCTCAAGCATACTACAATCCATTTCATCATATGCTTTATACAAGGTTGCCATGAAAGAACAGAAATTTTTGAAAGCTGCACCAGATAATCCTAAGCCGAAAGCAAGACGACGCGCCTGATATTGCTGAAAACCGATATTCGGATCAACATGCTCTTTCAGAATTTTTTCAGGAGCTTCTTCAGCAACGGTTTCAATTTCCATACCGCCTTCGGTTGATACCATGATCAGATTGCGCGAATTCTGTCTATCAAGAAGAATACTACAATAATATTCTTTAGCAATATTACATCCTTCCTCTATATACATTCTATTTACGATTTTACCTTCGGCACCGGTTTGGATCGTGATAAGTTTATTACCGAATGTTGCATTAGCAATTTGATATGCCTTATCAGCTATATTACCTTCACGGATAACTGTTACGCCGCGAACATCTTTACCGAATGCTTGCATTGCTTCATCGGTAAGGCGATTGACCACAGTTCCCTTGCCACGTCCGCCTGCATGTATTTGTGACTTTAATACAATAGTGTCAATGCCTTGTACAGCGAAATCATGGTAAGCAACTTTACCGGCTTCATCGGAGTTGAAAATAGCTTTACCGAAAAGTACCGGTACATCAAACTTTTTCAACAGCTCTTTCGCCTGATATTCATGGATTTTCATGTAACTCTTTCCTTGAAAAACAATAGTTAATTGAGAATTTCCTTAGTTTACAGCAGTCAATAAAATACCGATACGGCAGTTTACTAATACTACATAAACTACAAAAATACGAAATACGTTCGTTTTTGTGGAGTTACATTTATGAAATACGGCAAATACTATATACCGATACTCATAATCTTCCTTGTAAAACTTTCTTTAGCACCATACTTTCAGTCTGAAAAGTTAGGGAGCAAGGACAACCCTATTCGTTTTTTACTTACCCCTTCTGTTGATGCCGAAAAGATAGCTACAAGTGCCGATGAATTGACCCAATTCCTCCATAAGAAGACAGGACTTTATTTTCAAGCAACTTTCCCAACAAGTTTTATAGCAGTCGTTGAGGCCTTCGGTAATAATAAAGCTGATTTTGCATGTATGAATACTTTCAGCTATGTACTCGCGCATAGGAAATACGGTGTCGAAGCGGTTTTAAGAATTGTTCGGCGTAATGGAGAACTGACTTATAAAGGGCAGTTCATAACGCGTTTCGATAGTGGAATCGAAAACCTTAGCGACATTGAAGGAAAAAAACTTGCTTATGTGGATGCCGCATCTACGTCTGGATACATACTTCCGAAAGCCATTCTTGACAGTCTTCATATTAAACCTTCGGATGAAGTATTCGGCATGCGACACGATAATGTTGTAACGATGGTCTATCAGAAACAGGTTGATGTAGGCGCAACATATTATTCTCCTCCAGATCCGAAAACAGGTGAATATCTTGATGCCAGAGCAAGAGTAAAAAGTCAATATCCCAATATTTTCAAAGAAGTTAAAATACTTGACTTCACACAGGAAATACCGAATGACCCTTGGGTTTTCAGGAAGGATTTCCCTAAAGAGATACAAGAAAATATCTGTAGTGCTCTTTTAGAGTTTCAATCAACTCCGCATGGAAAGAAAGCTCTTTTCGAGACAAATTCCGCCGAGGGTTTGGCTCAGGTTTCCGACAAAGATTATGATGTTCTTCGAGCAATGATTACACGATTCGGAGGAAATCTTGAAGAAATGCTTCGTAAGAAGTAATCATTTTCGGTATAATGATTGCTGGATGCTTTTACTGACATTTACTCTTTATTCGACTTAAATGACGATTTTTGTAATTACAATTTTTCTTAATCGCTTATCTTTCCGAAGCAAGACCAGGACACATGCGTTTTAATTTACTCTCCACCGATGTTGCAATAGACCTCGGAACTGCAAATACTCTAATTTGGATGAAGGGCAAAGGCATTGTGCTTAATGAGCCCTCAATCGTTGCCTTCGACAGAAACACAAAACATATTATAGCAATCGGGCATGAGGCACAGGAAATGCTTGGTAGAACCCACAAAGATATTAGTACCATACGTCCGTTAAAAGATGGTGTTATAGCAGATTTTGAAATTGCCGAAGGTATGCTTCGTGCTTTTATTAGAAAAGTATCTCTTTCTTGGCAACCGGCTCGCCGTGTTGTAGTATGCGTACCTACCGGCATTACCGAAGTGGAGAAAAGAGCTGTGCGCGATAGTTGTGAACATGCTGGAGCCAAAGAAGTATATCTGATAGCTGAGCCGATGGCTGCGGCAATCGGTCTTGATTTGAATGTTCATGAACCTGTCGGAAATATGATAGTGGATATTGGAGGTGGTACAACGGATGTTGCCGTTATTGCCTTATCGGGTATTGTTAATCACGAATCACTAAGAATTGCCGGCACCGAAATGACTTCCGCCATAGTACAGTACTTTAAGCGGAATCATAATATTCTTATCGGTGAAAGAACTGCTGAAACTATCAAATGTGAAGTAGGTTCTGCTTATCCTTTAGAAGAAGAAATTGAAATCGAAGTAAAAGGACGTAACCTTCTTACGGGTATTCCGGAACTTATAACAATAAGTTCAGCCGATATTCGCGAAGCATTATCTGAATGCGTTGCGACCATTGTGGAAGCAGTTCGCAATCTTTTGGAGCGTACACCGCCCGAACTTTCAGCCGACATTTTTGATAGAGGCATTTTACTTTCAGGTGGCGGTGCATTATTAAAAGGTCTTGACCGCCGTTTGCAGGAAGAAACATCATTACCGGTGCATATTGCAGATGACCCGCTTACTGCAGTTGTTCGGGGAACGGGCAAAGTGCTTGAGAATCTCAACGATTATCAGAATGTACTCATAAAAAGTAAAAGGTATTAGAATTAGTGAAGATACGATACTATTAAAGACCGGTTGAAAACAACCGGTCTTTTTTTTGTTGAACAGTTTGGTTTGGTGCCCAATATTACTATTTATACTTATTCTTTATAATAATAATTTCATAATAAAAGCATAAAGTAAACATCAAATACCGATAAAAGTGTAAGTGTAGTTTTGCTCCTGTTAACTACACTTATTCTTTAATATCAGGGGTAAACTCCATGAAAAAAACCTTACTAATAGGTTTATTGTCAACATCCGTTTTGGTTCAATCAAAAGCGGCTGAATTTCCTGCTAAAGTACAACCAAAACCAATGATACCATCGGTAACACATACCGTTATTGTCCCACCTTCTCCTTTGAAGTATCAGGTTCTTTTTATAGGTGCTGTTCATGATGTTCAAACAACAGCTACGTACGGAAAACCCGCAGGTACTGCAAAAGCGAAACAATGGCATGACTTTATTGGTTTTACTGCTGCAAATCCTTCAAAAGGCGAAACTGGTCTCGGATGGATTTCCGTAAATCACGAGATGGTTCAAGCTAATGATAACATAGGCGATGGTGGTGGAATGACGGTTTTCAAAGTTGAAAAAAGCGGTGATTCCCTTAGAATAGTTGATCAATCTTTATCAGATGGTCGTAAAGGTAAATACTTTAATGTTGATTTCGCAAATACTGTAGGCGAAACAGGAATGAATGGCGGCGGTATTCAAGGACCTGACGGTCGTATTTGGACGGCAGAAGAATGGTTCCGTAGCGCAAATAATGATGGAACAGGTGATGATATATTCCAAAAAGGGCTCGGCGTTCGGGATACAGCCGATTTTACGATTGGTACGAGTACACCAAACGGTTTTGCAGGTTACAATGGCACTAAAATCAAAAAGTATCAGAACTTCAATTGGATGGTTGAAATAGATCCACGTACTGCAAAAGCAGTACGCAAACAATATAACTGGGGTCGTCAGGGCTTCGAGGGCGGTGTTATATTACAAGACAATAAAACTGTATTTATCGGTGAAGACGGAGATGCCGGTGCATCCTTATTAACAAAATTTGTTGCCGATACTCCGGGCGATTTCACAAAAGGTAAAACTTATTTATTCCGCCAACTTGAAAACTCTTTCAAAGGCGAATGGATAGAGATACCACAAGATTTAAATACCATGCTTAACATTCACGAATGGGCTGCGAAAAACAATATTTCCGGATTCACACGTTTGGAATGGCTTGCATACGATAAAAAAACGAATAGAGTATTCATGACGGAAACAGGTTCCGATGCACCCGGAGCTACAATCAAAAAAGCAAAAGCTGCCGGATACAGAATACCGAAGCATTATACGGATTTTGCAGCATCGCAAAAAGTAAGTATCGATAGTACAGCTTTCGCTGATTATTATGGACGAGTACTTTCTTTGGATGTAGCGACGGATGAAGTAAAATCACTTATGGAAGCGGGTCCCAGACTCGACGATAAAAAACCATATACACCTTATCCTGAAAAACATTTATCAAATCCTGACGGATTATTGGTACTTGAAGTTAAAAACAAACGTTATTTAATTATTCAGGAAGATTTGAACGGTAACACATTCGGTAGAGTACCATTCGGTGTGACCAACCGAACATGTGAAATGTTCGCGTTGGACTTAGATGATGAACCGAAAATTGAAAACTTAACAAGACTTGGTATAGTGCCACTTGGAGCTGAAATAACCGGTGCATGTGCTATTGATAATGGAAATACTCTGTTATTTAATTCTCAGCACCCAAGTTCTTACAATCAATATCCTTATAACAATTCAGTTACAGTAGCGGTTTCCGGTTTTGACAAGTTGGTTTCGGGAATCAAGGATTTGGATAATGATTCTAAAATAAATGGAATTAAAGTCTATCCGAACCCGGCTTCAAGAGAATTACATTTCGATGATACGATGGATGCAGCGCTCTATAACAATGAAGGAAATAGAATTCGTGTAGTTCGCAATACGAATACGATGGATATTTCCGACCTGTCTGCAGGTGTTTATTTCCTTATGAACACAAAAGGCGAAACACAAAAAGTTGTTATTGAATAAAATAATTTAACGCACATAACAAAAAACCGGTGATGAATTTTCATCATCGGTTTTTTCTATATTTACTATATATGAATAAGACTATCATTGTAATTCTCATTATCAGTTTATTCTTCGGATTTACAACAGAACCGAACACAGAATCTACAGAACAAAAGTTAACCATTCTTTTTGGAGAAAATCTGAATTCTTTGGTAAGTGAAATTTCTGATTTCCAAAATACTTACAAGACAAAGAACACAGAGAAGATACGTTCTCATTATCTAAGGTGTAGAGAAAAGTATAAACAATGCGAGTTTCTGATAGAATACTATGATGGCGATATAATTACAAGAAATATAAATTCCGCCCCCCTACTCAAACTTAATCCATCATCTGCACAAACGGAAATAATTGAACCTGAGGGTTTTCAAGTTCTGGATGAATTACTATACTCAAGTGAGATATTATCTGATTCGACAATTGAAAAAGTTATAAAGAAAACGAATACATTAACCCGCATTATCAAAGAGTTTTCATACTATGCACGGGGAATTAAAGTCGAGAAGCGTCATCTTATTGAGGCAATACAATTAGGACTTATAAGAATTAGCTCTCTCGGTGTAACCGGCTTTGATGTTCCAGCTTCCGGTGTTTCTATTCAGGAAGTCAAATATACCCTCCAAAGCTTTAGTAATTATGTAAGAATAATGAAAGCGATGGATTTAAGTCAGGACAAATTATTGCGTAATACGACAAATTTGCTCTCCAAAGCAACAGAATACTGTACTAAGAATAATGATTTCGACTCTTTTGACAGATTAGATTTTTTGAGAAAACACATTGAGCCCTTATATGGATATTTGAATGAATTTCATCAAGTTTTTTCTATAGAATATTATGATGAAACGACGAGAAAACCCAATGCTCTGAACTTTCGGAGTAAAAATATTTTCTCTGCGGATTTGTTTAATCCGAACTACTTTACAAGACAGCAACCAAGTACAAATAATATGTATAAACAAGAACTTGGCAAACTACTCTTCTATGATCCTATTCTGTCTAAGAACAATGATCGTGCTTGTGCATCATGCCACAATCCGAATAAGGCGTTTACGGATGGATTAGAAACCGCTTTTGCATTCGATAAAATCAATAAACTTGAGCGTAATACACCTACACTCATAAATGCCATTTTTGCCGAACGTTTTTTCTACGATTTGAGAGCAGGCTCTTTCGAAGATCAGGTACAGCATGTCGTAACTAATGAAAAGGAATTTCATAATTCATTTTCAACCATCATTGATAACTTAAAATCATCAACAGAATACCGGCAATTATTCTTAAAAGCATTTCCAGAAGTTAAAGAAGATCAAATATCACCCTATACAATCAGCTCTGCACTCGGAGCATATCAGATGACTCTTCATTCTTTTAATTCACCGATTGATAGATTTATTCGTGGCGAAAATGTAAGTGTTTCGAAGTCGGTTCGTAATGGGTTTAATCTTTTTATGGGTAAAGCAGCATGCGGTACTTGTCATTTTGCGCCGACATTTTCCGGTCTTGTTCCACCTCGTTTTACAGAGTCCGAATCCGAAGTACTCGGAATAACAGAGCGTGGTGATTCTATTTCACCGAAACTTGATAAAGATTTAGGCAGATATGCGGGTAGAGCAAAAGATCAGGTAAGTATTTTTAAACGATCGTTCAAAACGATGACAGTTCGTAATATAGCTTTAACTGCACCCTATTTTCATAATGGTGCATTTTCAACGCTAGAGCAAGTCATAGATTTTTATAATAATGGTGGTGGTGCAGGTTTGGGACTTAATGTGCAGCATCAGACATTACCTGCGGATAAGCTAAATTTGACTGCAGAAGAAAAAAGAGATATTATCTCATTTCTTAAAACATTAACAGATACAACAAGTTTGACGAGTATTCCGAAGAGATTACCTGTTATTCCTCTTATTTCCGATAAACAACGTACAATAGGAGGCGAATACTAAAACTTCACGATTATTTATTGTTTTGAAACTCAGTATTTGCATTTATAACAACGGTTCGACAATAAAATCTACCTTCAGGGAAATTGTTATCGTACAATAAATCCTTCTTCCCTTTGCCAAGTGTAGTAGTATTTTTCGCACAAATATATTTACCAACTTCAGCGGCTCTTTTTTCAGAGAGTTTCAGATTTGATTCATCTGAACCGATTCTATCCGTATGCCCGCTCACCATTACGGTAGAACTTGGCGTAATATTCGATTTTATTTCATCCATTATTTTTCTATTCGATGAAGTAAGCCCGCTTTGTGCATAATCGAATAGAATTAAACTGTATTTATCACGGCTTATATCAACTTTTTTTGTAAGAAGTTTTTGCTTTATACTTACTATATTAATTGGCAGCTCAGCTACGGAGGTGCAGTTTTTACCGTTATTATCCTCCGCTTCAAGGTAAGCTGTTACTTTTTCGCCGCTCTGTAAGCTACCGAGCGGAAAGATTGTCAAGTCTATTGTAAGCGGATATGGCAAACCACTGCTACTTTGCGATGAATGCATCTCCTTTCCTGCAAACCGAACCGTAAATTTCCACTTTTTAATCGGATATTTGGAAAGAATTGTAGGTCTGAACGTAATCATACCGGGGGTGGGGAATAATAATGTATCTATTGTTGTAACGGGATCAAATATTTCTTCAATATTCGATTTAAGTTCTACCCTTCTATTTTCCGCCAAACCATCTTCCGTCTTTAATCCCGAAGGAATTTGCGGTAAGTTTCTTATTTCAAAAATTATTCTGCTCCGTTCAATTCCCCACACATTTATCAGAAAATCCGCAACGGATTTTGCCCTCTGCTCTGATAATTGTTTATTGTTTTTTTCATTACGTGTATCAGCATTACATCCTACAATCGTTAGAGTTGCGTCTCTCTTTTTAGTCATTCTCCAACCAATAATATTCAAAACGGAATGATATGTTTCCATCGTTATTTTATTGACAAAATCTTCCATACTGAAGTTATCGGGTTCCGAACGAACATAACGATTATCTAACGCAAAGTTATCCTCATCGAAAAAAACATAGTTTAGTAAAGGGCGTAAATGTCGGGAACGTCTTTGTTCAATGGTTATGGAATTGATCGGTCTTTCCGTACTATCAGGTAGTATTTCGCTTACGCTTATAGAGCAATTTGCTAAGTCAGGAGCGGGGATAATCTTTTTGGGTAAAGTTACAGTAGCCGGCTGCGCAGTATCGGGTAAAAGAGGAACAATCGGCGGCATGGGGGGTAAACTTCTCAATCTCCATTGAAGACTGACACCGAATATTAATGCATTAGAAAACCAATCATAATTTTTTATTATAGGTGTTAGTGCCTTTTTATACGATACTTCCGGAACAATATAAAGTGTTTTTTCATTGTTTAATGGTAAAGCATAATCCAGACCGAATTGAACACCTCCGAAAAAGGATGATGCTTCCGGTATTGTACCCTCAAATTCATTCCTTCTTCTCTTTTGTT
>JALHLL010000151.1 GCA_022844575.1 bacterium | reverse complement strand
ACTCAGATTCCGTAAGCGCCTCCTCATATCCCATGGTAAAGTTATCGCATTTAGGTAGAATTGCCGCATTTAAGGTGTATTTATTGCCGATAAGAGTCATGTCCAATGTTAGGGCGGTATCTCCTGCATAATAGAGTGTACCTTCTTTGTTTTTTATAATAAACCCCATCGGATTCCCTCCATATGTGCCATCGGCAAAACCGGAAGAATGTATGGCGGTTGTTGTAATTACGTCCCCAAAGTCAAAATTCCATTTTCCGCCGATATTCATCGGATGAATATTTTCTATCCCTTTACTTATACACCATTGGGTAATTTCCCAATTTGCAACTACTTTGGCATTTGTACGCTTGGCAATACTTTGTAAGTCGGCTATATGATCCGAATGAGCATGACTTACCAAAATATAATCGGGTTCAAGAGTATTTATATCTATAGCTGATGCTTTAGGATTTGGGGAAATAAACGGATCGAAAAGTAATGTTTTCCCACAAGTTTCAAGAAGAAAACAGGAATGTCCTAAATACGTAAGTTTCATGATTGTGTAGAAGAATATTATAATTGATGGTAAATATGGGAATATACATTTCTTCCATGATGTCCGAAATTTTCAAAAAAACCTGTGTACCATTGGTTAAGTGTAATATTGTTCTCTTGAGATTCTTTTATGTCCTTTGCCGATAATATTCCACCCGTCCTGATAATGGCAAAATCCTTATTATTCTCAATTTCCTTCATCAACGCTTTACATAGTTCTAAGGAAATTTTATTGAGTACTTTCCCACTTGTACCACCCCCGAAATTTGTGTAAAAATATCGGAAGGTTTGTATTTCATCGGGAGAAAGTAAAGTTTCGATTTCTTTATATCTAACAGAAGTATTGCCGATATTGATTCCTCCGAAACCCAACTGTTGTACTCGATGGAATAAATCATGTAATTGACTTTGGAGAATATCATTGGAAAATTTTAGGAACACGGGTGTTTTTGATTGTCGCTTACCTATAAAGTTATTGCCAATATATTCAAGCCGTCTTATAAGATTTTCGTCAATAATCGAACTGTCCGCTCTATTTTCAGTATTCGGGCAACTTTCATTCAACTCAATAAAGTGAACACCTGAATCCGTGTATCGTTTTAAGCCATCCAAAAGCAAAGGTAAAGATTGCTCTTCATCCATACCCGGATCGGCTGCTACACTTATACCGATTGGGAAGTTCTTGTAATGCTTCAGTTTACCAATTCTCTTGGCAACCTCCGTATGTCCCTCATTCGGAAGCCCCAGCCAATTGGAAGCAGCCATACTTTTTGGATAAGGGCAGAAGGGGAGTGTAATTCCATTCTTTTTATTACCATAGCGTTTTTGGGATGTCGTAGTTCCTGCCAAATATGCCCCCGCCCCTAAGGCATAACATAATTCATATCCTTCGGCATTTTTGAACATACCTGCCGCATTAAAAATCGGTGATCGGAAAGTGAGTCCACCAAGAGTTACACTCAAAGAATCCGGTACATTGATTTTTTCAAAACTTGCATTAAAGAATGAATCAAGAAAAAATTTGCGGGTATGGGAATAGAACTTTGTAATAAAATGCGGCCTACCCTTCGATAAAAGGGGTCTTGCATAACTATCAATACGCGCCAATAATTCAGCAGTATTCATTTATATTATTTTTTGAAAAGAAAATATACGGCAAGAATTAAACAAACAAAACCTGCTACATGATTCCATTTGAATTGCTCATTCTTGAATACAATATATTGGACATAATCAGCATTGTCAGTGTCCGAACAACAGATGATACCATACGTAAATAAGGTGTTTGAAATATCACGCTACAAAATTACGAATTAGGGCTCTTGGCACAGCCAATACCTTCTCCGAAACACTCAATGAGGCGCGTTTTGTAAATACATTATAATCGTTCTTTCGTATTTTGTAAAGAATCCGTCTATAATTTGTACTCATTAATTGTACTGTCAAACGACTATCTTTCGATAAATAGGGAATACCTTTATCAGCACTCACATAGTACCGTAATGCCCGTTCAATTTGAAACTCAATCAAATCCGACAATGCTTTTGACCGTCGTTTATTAAGAATGTCCTCAGGTGAAAGCCCAAACGATATACATTCATCCGAAGGTAGGTATATTCTGTTTTTGTCGACATCTTCGCCCACATCACGACAGATATTTGTAAGCTGCATGGCTATACCTAAGTCAATAGCATGAGGTAAAGCTACTTTATCCGAATAACCAAAAATCTCAGAGGTCATAAGTCCCACAACCGATGCAACTTTATAGCAATATTTATACAAATGCTCGAATGTATCAAATCTGTTAATGTTTGTATCCATTATAATACCGCTTATAAGTTCAGTCGGTAACTCTTGCGGGATATGATACTTTCGTAAAGTATCCGCCCACGCTATAAGAATGGGATTGTTCTTTACCAGTTCGCTTATAAATAACGAATTGCTATCCGATAGTTCGGTGGTAGTATTATTGTAAATATAGTCAAGAGCTTTTTGCCATTGCTCCAAAACGTGTAAACCTAATGTCTTTATGTCCTCTTGTGGGGATTCATCTATAATATCATCCACAAAGCGGCAAAAGCCGTAAACGGCAAAACATGCATTTCTTTTTTCTTTGGGTAAAAAGTGAGAAGCAAAATAGAATGTTTTTGCATAAAGTCGAGTAATAGATTTCACATGCTCATAAGCATGAAACACCATATCGCTTTGAGAGGCGAGGGTATCTTCACGTAACAACCCCATGTAGTTCCCCTGGTGATTGTGAGTATTATTAGTTATAATATTATGTGGTAAGCAGAGTAAAAGTTACAATTAAGAAGAAAACGATATATACTTTACTTGGTATGGAGTTATCTTCCGCCCGCTATTGATAAACGTATCTCAACACCGGCTTGAGTTGTGGAAAAACCGGGAGTTGCTGCGCCCTCATTTATTGTTGTTTCGTATCTGAAAAATGCTCTTGCTGTCAGACGTTGACTTACAGTATAACGTGCACTTGGTTCAATAATAATTTGAGTATCTCCATTCAATCTCTGTCCTTCATTATTTGTAAGATTTAATAAATCATATGTAGATCTCAAGTTGCGTTTATATGAACCTGTCAATAAAAATTCCATATCATTATTAAATTCCAAACCCAATAAATTAAATTTGAAACCGCGTTTCATATACGAACTTGTAATTTGTAATTCTTTGGATTCTGTACTCGCCACGGTCGAATTTTGTGATTGTAAATTAAAATCCGTTTGTGTTCTGTACTGAATACTGCCTGTTAAAAGCCCGTCAAGTTTCTTTTCATCAAAAGTAAATGTCAAACCGATGAGCGGCTGAAAACCCATCTGCACTGTTTGCCCCTGTGTTAAACGTCCATTATCATTTATAAGTGCATTTTCCTGATATGTACTTTGATAACGATGCTCAAGAGAAATTCTTGTTGCAATCCCCTTAAAGGGTTCAATACGTTCAATACCATCCCATCGTAAATTCCAATTGACACTCGGTAATATCTGTTTCAATTTGCCGGGCATAAAACGTAGTGCTTCCAATCCTTCTTGAAATGCTTCCGAAAGTGCATTCAAACGACGCTGGTTCAATTGAGAGGTATCCGCATCTTGAATTGTTGAAATTTTTTGCTGATAAATGCTGATAACATTTTCTATCGTATTATCGAAAGGAGCAAAAAACAAGAATTTAGGTAATCTGAGAAAAGTTCTATTATAACTTTCGGTAATAACAACGTTTCTATATGTTGGGATTCCTTGCGCATCAGTTTCAACCAATCTGTTTCTATTAAATGCCAGTTCTGAACGCCAGTTTAAATCTAAGGTTGCTCCGGGCCATAATGGTCTGGAGGTTCTCATTTCAAGAGCCGAACGCTGACTGAAGTTTTCCTGTAAAGCTGCATTCGGAGGTCTGATGCCCGGATAGCTTTCAAACCCGAAAAATGGGAATGAACTTGACCCTCTTATTCTGAATCCTCCGTGAGGACTTTCAACAAGTCCTAATTGATAAGCCATTGAAGGACCGTGCGAATCGCTATAAGGTAAAAATGTAACTCCACGCCAGAAATTTGTTAATCCCGTGCTTCCGAAAACGCCCGGGTTAATAGAAGAATTTTGTTGCGTAAAATTAGGTGTTAAATTCGTCCAATCGAAGAAAATTGCTTTGAAAACCTTACCGACTCCCGTAAAAAATCCACCGCTTGAATCTTTCGGATTAAACCATTTATCGGACATGGTTTTCAACTGAAGTGTTGTGTTAAATGTAATTTTATTTTGCCAACTCGCTTGTTTTACAATGTCAGCAAGAGCTTGATCGGGTTGTAAAGGATCACGCCATTGATATGTTGTCGTAAACGTTGCTCTATTCGTCAAGTAATTATTCAAACCGTAAATATCGGGTATTTTCGGTGTCATATTAATTGTTACTGTTTGCGTATGCGTATTCGAAGTTCCGAAATTAATAAGACCATTATTAAAGAAAATTTGTCTTGAAATTTCCGCTCCCGTTCTTTGTAAACCGTTTTCATTTAATTCAAAAGGCGCAAGCGTACTACCCGTTGTAAATGTATAGTCAATTACGGGACTTAAAAAACCGCCTTCCGTCAGTCGCCAATTTAATTGTGCCGATCTATCGGCAGAAAATTGACGGATAACCGGGGAAGGGACATCAAGGAAACGTGATTGCTCCGTTGTTCTCGAACGGTTCATATTAACACTGAATGAAATACTTGCAGGTAATAAATTAATCTTAAAACCTTTATAGGTTTCCAATAATGGAATATCAGCAGCCCAAGACAAAAGATTGAAGTTAATTTGAGGTAATTGCGGTGCATATTGTCCTGTAAACTGCCATTGCCACCAAAAACGCTCCGAAACAATTTGCGACCTCTCAAATTCCTGTGCATAATTGTACCCGATGGTAACTTTTCCAATAGTTTCGGAAATTAGCCAATGTTTTATAGGTAAACCGAGTTTAACACCTTGTAATGCAACCTGATCGCGTACTCTTACCGTCTCCGACCGCTTCTTGAAATCATCCGCGCGAGTATTTGCTGTTTCCTCGGATTCGCCTGCGGAGAGATTCCGTAAACGAACGGCTTCTGATGCTGCTTCCAGATTAATATCATTTTGTGCAACAAATAAAGGTGTTTGCGCTGTTTCGGTATGCGAAAATGAAATAGGTATTTTAGTTTGACTCCATGAAGTCGGTAAAAATTTCTCTAATGAAGCGGTAGTCTGAAAAGCCCAATTCGTAGATTGAATACGATTCCCGAAACGTTCTTCCAAACGGTGAAAATTAGGGTTTGTTTGTTGGAAATTGGCATTAACAGTGGCAAAATCGGCTATTTTAAAATCAAGCGAACCGATACCCGCCCAATCCGTAGAACTTTCAGGATCAGTAAGTCGTAATTCATTTACCCAAATATTTGTTGTTAACTCATTAGGAAATCGTTTTGCCGGATTTGATACACCAAACCCTATAAATTGCACTCTTGTTAAAATCGGATTACCTTTTATGGCAAATTTTGCATTTGGGTCATTTGGAACGGAAAATTCTTGCCTGTCATATTGTTTTGTAGGATCTCGTCTTTCCTTCAATGCCGTTAACTGTGCCAATTCTATTCCAATATCCTGCCACCCTCTAATAAGAGGTCTTCTGTATTCATAATAATTACCTGAATCTATCCCGAAACGAAAAATTGCTTCGGCCAATGGTGTTGCACCTGGTACAATTATATCCGGCATTGTTTGGTCGCCATGCAAAAAGAACTTAATGTTTTTATAATAGAATATATCGGTGGAGCGTAATATTCGAACCGCCATACGTTCATCATTGTATCGTAAATTTCGTACACCCACATTTAATGATTGCTCATTCAAAAACACAACTGCTTGCGGGTCAGGGTTATTTAACTGTCGAGGACGCTGAACTCCGGGAGGTAAATCATAATAATCGGGGGGGCCACTATTTTCTTCTATGTTAACAAATGCTACACTTAAAGTACTATCAGCCGGCGAAACGCCTTTTATAAATGTATTGCTTCGTTGCCACTGCGAGCCGGTAAAACGCCAATCGGCAATACTAAGTTTTACAGCACCACCCTTAAACCACACACGAACATATTGAATATTGGAGAAAAGGGGATTGCCCGTAACTCTGTGCGGGCGACGAATAGGTATCCGATAAAGGAACCAGTCTGTACCTGCACGACCTGAACCGACAATTTGAGGGTTTGTTGCCGGATTTTTATCTAAGTTTACTTTATATGTAAAATAACTATTGTCTAATGAAATTGTTTGCCCATTATTCTGATTGAGTATTTCTCTATCAGGGAACTGACCGCTCTCTGATAATTGAGCATTACCTTCAAAATTATTGTATTTGAAAAAATCCTGCGATTGCTGTTCATTGGGCGTTTTACTGAAATTAAAGAAATAATCATCACGCGCCGGATCATCCTCTAAGTTCAGAGGTGCTGGGTATCTGGCTTTTTCCGCTTCATTATTGGTTCTGTCAATTCCTAGATCTTCTCCGGGATCAATAATATTATTTGGTATAGGGTTTTGTGCTGTTATACCATCTTCCGTATTTAATTCCTGATTAGGTATAATGTCTTCGCTGATTTGCCCCAGATCTATATACATTTCGCCATTATCTCTTACTTCATCAACGCGCATCATAATTTCTATAAAATCAATATTCTCATTATCGAAATTTGTTGTGAAGTTTGAAAATAAGCGCATCATGCCACCCCAAATTTTCGGCAGATTTTGGAGTTTATAATTATTATGAAAATCTCTATTCTGTTCATAAGACGGATTTCTAAAATCCAAATATTCCGGGTTCTGGTTATAAATCCCGCGCTGATCGGGTTCAAACTCAATACGAAGGTCTGAAACAACCTGACCTGCTTGGGCAAATGAACGGTTGGGAAAAGGATCAACTAACGGTGTACGCCCGATAAAGTATTGATACCAAAAAGTATTGCCTCTAAAGTATGATTTTGCTTTCGCACTATCATCAATCGCCATTAAGGAAGGGTCATCAGGCATTGAGGCATGTGTCCATTGTACAGGTGAAAGACCTAAAGAAATATATCGTTGAGCACCCTCAAAATCATCCAAGTAAGCTACCGATTTATCCCCATCCGATGCAATAGTTGAAATTCGTTTATTGGGCGTTGGCAACATTGCCGCGATTTCAGCACGTGCAACTAATGATGAAGGTGATTTAGTATCTAAGAACGGCAAAGCGTCAATAAGTTTTGTTACTATCGGTAATTCAAGACTGATATTACCATCCAAACCTATCATTGAGTTAGAAACGGGTTCTTCACCCAATCTAATACGGTCGAATAATAATGCTTGATCAAAAAGCATGAATGTAGAACCGATATTAGCTGTCGCAGTTCTTTTTTTCATTAACTGATAATCGGCGCGTAAACCTACAAGAGTACGAGTCGTTGTATTGAATGCGTCGTTCTGTTCATATTCTATATTCAAGTTCGCGTTCGGTAATTGCGCACGCGGATTTGTTAATGTGACAGTACCAGAATTGGTCTCTACATAAAAATCTTGGTTCTCACGCAGTGGTTGTCCGTCTAATGTAATACGAACACTTCCCGGTGCAAGGTTAAATGCTCCGAGATTTATTTTATTATTTCCGCCTTGTGCTGTAGACGTTCCTCGTGCAGTGCCGCTGATAACAAAACGGTCACGATTTGTCTGCAAACGAGCTACTTCTATCGTTGTATCATAAATAGCATCGAAAACATATTTTTCCGGAAACTGAGGATTATTTTTAGCACGGAAATAATCGCGGAGTCCTTTTCTGAACGGCTCTAATGAAGGGAATGTTATTTCGCCTCTTATGGGGTCGAAAAAAGCAGTTTGCTGCGATTGCTGATTAAAGTTCTGATTATTAGAAAAACCGCTTTGTTGCTGTTGTTGCTGGTTGGCTGTTCGCGGCGGTCCCATATCAAACAAACCGTCCGGTGTTATTTCACCATTATTATTATTTACTTGGTCAACCCTTAAAACGGTTACTAGTTTTTCCGACCAACCGTCAAGCACATCGGCAGAATCATTATTCGGGCGTAAATACCAGAAGTTGATTTTCGTATCATTAACATCTACATTTGTCTGACCGATGGCGTAAATGTTTCTCATTTGTCGTGACCACAGTGTTTTGAAACCGGGTTGAAGATTCCGGCGATATACCAATTTCATAATCAGAGTATCTTTTTCTTTTCTGTAGCGTGTCAAGTTACCGTATGCTTCATCATCATCTTCTGAATTCGGATTCTGCCCCTCTGTCATATACGTTACGGCATAGGTTCTTTCGCTACGCAGATTGTTTATAATCAAATGACCTAAGTTCGGATCAAAGAAGTATCTGCTCGGTTCAACTTTTAAGAACTTACCCCTTTCTACCTTGCCGTCCTGTATTCGAGATTGTTTAAGAGATGAAGGGTAACTCTTTAATATCGCATTTCCATTTTTCGGTTGAATAGACGTAAGATCGGCAACAGCGATACCGTCTACTGCTTGTACATCGGTTGGGTCACCTGTGGATTCCCAAAGTTCTAATTCTTTAACTCTCAATCGAGAGGCATTAAGAGGAATTACAGGAGTTGCATTTTTATAATAATCTTCCCATACACTTTTATATGCGGTATCAAGAAAAAGTG
>JALHLL010000150.1 GCA_022844575.1 bacterium | reverse complement strand
ATTTTCCTTTGTTGAAAGTAGAGTTCGGCGATGGTAGAGTAATAGTATGAGTAATTGCTCAGCAGCGTATTTGAGGAAAGAGCTAATAGCTCATCTGTAGCTTGTTGTAAACCGAGAACCTTAGAAACAGCAACAGCCTTATTCAATAATACGATCGGTGAGGTATCTATCTCAGTAAGATTCCTGTAAAGGTTCAAAATACCTACCCAATCGGTTTCTTCATCGTTCGCTGCCGTACAATGATGCGCAGAAATCGCTGCTAGTATCTGATAACTTGAAACGATTTTGCACTCAACAGATCTACTAAGATACTCAATCCCCCGACTTATAAACTCCTTGTTCCATTTTGTTCTATCTTGATTTGCCAAGTTTACTATATCACCATTCTCATTGATTCTTGCTCTAAAACGTGAGGTATTAAGTAACATCAACGAAAGTAAAGCATGGACTTTCCCTTTCGGATTTATATTCGGATTATCTACAATTAACTGAGCTAATAGTATTGCTTCACTACAGAGCTCGTATCGTATTATTTCAGCTCCCGAGATACTGTTATACCCCTCGTTAAATAACAAGTAAAGAGTCTCAATGACAGTATCTAGTCTACGTTCTAATTCTTTACCATAGGGTATCTCAAAACGAAGCTCATTTTCCCGAATTATTTTTCTTGCTCTTACTAATCTCTTGTTAATATTTTCTTCCGATGTAAGAAATGCCTTTGCAATTTCCGCAATACTAAATCCACACAACGTTTTTAAAATTAAAGCAACTTGCGAATCATGACTTATTGAGTGATGGCAACAAACAAACATCATTCTTAGTTGATCATCGGCGATTTCTTCTTGCGAAAAGGAAAAATCATTATTTGACTCTCCAGATCGAAGTGTGTTTTTTATGTGGGACTGATATTTTGCATTTACCTTATCGCGGTTAATAAAGTTTATTATCTTATACTTTGAAACGGTATAAAGCCATCCCGTAGGGTTTTCCGGAATTCCTTTCTGTTTCCACAGATTGAACGCTTCTATAAACGCCTCTTGTACCATATCTTCGACAAGCTCAATACTTCCGGTACCATACTTCTTTGTTAAAATCGGAATTAACTTTATTGATTCGGATCTGAAAAGTCTGTCAATAAGGATATCTATATTTTCGGCTTCTTTTGTCAATTAATTTCTTGTAAAAATCTATTAAATATATCTATAACCGATAACTTTAGGTTTTGAACGAATAGCGGCTTTTATCCTTTTTGTTTGAAAAGATAATAGCTCAAATGTAACAAAATTTTACGAATCCGATTCCCGACTTTGTTTCAGATTTACTTGCAGTTGTATTTTTAAGCAGATGGTTTTAAACAAAAAAGGAGTTGAATATTCTCCAACTCCCTTTGTAAAAATCATCACTTTTCTACCTCACTTAATCTTCCATAATCTCTTTTTCTTTTTTAACAAGTGCGCTATCCACTTCGGCAATATACTTATCTGTGATTTTTTGAATTTCTGCTTCACCACGTTTGGTTTCATCTTCCGAAAAATGTTCGGTTTTTTCGGCTGCCTTCAGTTTTTCAATTAAATCACGGCGAATATTACGTACAGCAACTTTTCCTTCCTCCGCCATTTTTTTGCACATTTTTACATACTCTTTTCTGCGTTCTTCCGTTAATGGCGGCACAGGTATGCGAATAACAACACCATCATTAGAAGGGTTTATTCCCAAATCCGATTGATGTATAGCTTTTTCAATTGCCCCTATTGTAGTTCTATCCCATGGCTGGATAAGTATTGTACGTGCATCGGGTGTAGAAACACTTGCTACTTGCGGCAAAGGTGTTGCGGATCCGTAATAATCAATTCGTATATTATCTAACAAAGTAGCCGAAGCTCTTCCCGTACGAACCTTGGCAATGCTATGTGCAGTATGCTCTACAGCCTTTGCCATAGTATCACGAGTTTGATCAAGAATTGTTGATACCGGCATAGTATATTCTTTTTTGAATTAATGAAACATTATATCTGTATTGTCAATTATTCGGTAACTATGGTTGCTATTTGCTCACCCATCAATAGACGTGTCAAATTTCCTTTTTCGTTCATGTTAAATACCAAAATCGGTAATTTATTCTCACGGCATAATGTTATTGCGGTCGAATCCATTACCTTAAGATCACGAGCCAAAACAGCTTGGTATGTAATCGTATCGAAACGCTGAGCATCAGGGTTTTTTTCGGGATCGGAGTCATATACTCCGTCAACCCTTGTTCCTTTAATAATCACATCCGCTTCAATTTCTATAGCTCTTAAAGCTGCCGCGGTATCCGTAGTAAAATACGGATTACCAGTACCCGCCCCGAAAATTACAACACGATTTTTCTCCAAATGGCGCATCGCTCTTCTACGGATATAGGGCTCGGCAATTTGATGCATATGGATTGCCGTTTGCAGGCGTGTAGGTACACCGAGTTTTTCCAAAGCATTCTGAAAACCTATCGAATTGATTACCGTTGCAAGCATTCCCATATAATCACCCGAAACTTTATCTATTCCCTGCGCTGCTGCTTGTACACCGCGAAAGATATTCCCGCCCCCGACTACCAATCCTATCTGAACACCTAATTTATGGGCTTCGCGTACTTCTTCAGCAAAGGAAGCAAGTATCGCGGAACTTATGCCGAATTGTCGATCGCCCATAAGCGATTCGCCGCTCAATTTTAATAAAATACGCTTGTAACGAAGTTCAGCCATAGTGGACACATGAATAATTGTAATAAAACTTTTGCGGCACATAGAGTACCTTTGGTACAACTGTATATAAAAACGGTGCAGACTGTATAATCCGCACCGTTGTTTTGTAATCAAACACTATTTCTAAAGAACATCATTGATTATTCTTCACCAAGAAAATATCTCGTAAAACCTACTATATTTACTTCCACACCCTCGGCAGCAGAAATATCTTTCAGAATATCTTTTACCGTTTTATTACCGTCTTTAACGAATGATTGTTCGACAAGACAGTTTTCCTGATAAAATTTTTCAAGACGACCTGTAGCAATTTTCTCCGCCATTTCCGGTTTTTTGCCTTCAATAATCGCTTGTTCCTTATAGATTTCAATTTCTTTCGTAATAGCTTCCGTATTTACATTTGCGCGATCGGCATAAAGAGGTTTCATTGCCGCAACTTGCATTGCAATATCTCTAATCGAAGCGATTCCGCTATCGGTACGAACCGGAGCAGTTGTCTCGATAAGTACACCAAGTTTACTACCGGCATGAATATATGAAGCGACTGAACCATTTGCTGATTGACGACGCTCGAAGCGTTTTACGCCGATTTTCTCGCTGAATTTTGCAAGCATTTCATTGTAAAGGTCATTCAACATCTTATCACCAACGGATTGCGACATTAAGTCTTCAACCGAAGAAATTTCATTAGCTAATAAGGTTTCGCCAATCTGACGAGCAAAGTCAACAAATTCTTCATTACGTGCTACAAAGTCGGTTTCGCAATTTACTTCAGCAATAATGCCGAGAGTTCCATCGACGGATGTCATTGCAACAACAGCACCTTCATTAGCCGAGCGATCGGCGCGTTTTGCTACCGATGCCGCTCCGCGTTTGCGAAGATTGTCAATCGCTTCTTCCATATTTCCATTAGCTTCATCAAGTGCCTTCTTACATTCTGCCATACCTGCGCCTGTTTTATCGCGCAATTCTTTTACCATTTGCGGTGTTACTGCCATTGGTATTATTCCTTAAGAAAAAAAGTGATAGACGATGGTGTTAATTATGCTGTCGGTACGCTTGCCGACTGTTCATTACGATTGCCGCCGTCCTCTCGACGACCGCCACCTTGGTGATGTCCACGACGCGGACGCATGCGGCGTTGTGATTTATCATCATCGCCGTCTTCTTCTTTGGCAGCGCGTTCACCTGAAACTCCGGCTTCGGCAGCATGGATTTTTGCTAATTCGCGACCAGCAAGACATGCTTCCGCTACGGCATTAGCAATTACACCGATTGCGCTTATCGAATCATCATTCGCAGGAATCGGATAATTAACTACACTCGGATCGGAGTTCGTATCAACGATACCGATAACCGGAATACCGAGAACTTTTGCTTCTTTAACGGCAATATGTTCTTTTTTTACATCCACTACAAACAGCGCACCGGGTAAACGTCCCATCGTTTCGATACCTCCAAAAACACGACGTAATTTCTCGCGCTCTCTATTGCGCATCAGTCGTTCTTTTTTCGTCAGTTTATCGAATGTACCGTCCGTTTCCATCTTATCAATGGCTGCCAAGCGTTTAATACTTTTGCGAATTGTCTGGAAATTGGTGAGCATACCGCCAAGCCAACGTTCGGTTACATAGTTTGTACCGCATTTTTGCGCTGCTTCAAAGATTGGGGATTTTGCTTGGTTTTTTGTTCCGACAAATAGAATGGTTTTACCTAATGAGGTAATTTCGAAAGCGGCATCATATGCTACGTCAACAAGAATTTGTGTTTTACGTAAATCTATGATATGAATACCATTACGCTCTCCGTAGATAAACTTACGCATCGCGGGATTCCAACGACGGGTAAGGTGTCCGAAATGGGCTCCTGCTTCAAGCAGTGCCTCGACGGTTACTTTAGCCATGAGATAGCTCCGTTAAATTTTGTGTTAATAAAACTACTGTTTTCGTCATTCCGTATCGGCTCAATCTTTATAACAAAGAGTACACACCGACGGTCGGAAAACATGATTCGTTAATGAAGCCGAAATATTCGTAATTGAACATTTCGGCAGAAAAACAACGATTAACGTTTCGAGAATTGGAAACGTTTACGCGCTTTTTTCTGACCATACTTTTTACGCTCCACCATACGTGGGTCGCGAGTCATAAATCCTGCGCTATGAAGTGCCGGACGTAACTCTTCGCTATACTCCACTAAGGCACGCGAAATGCCTAAGCGAACTGCACCTGCCTGACCGTTCTTGCCACCGCCATTAACTTTTATGGTAATATCAAAATTACCTTCCAATTTGGCGATAGTAAGAGGACGAAGTGCTTCGAGGCGCGATAAAGCTATAGGGAAATACTCTTCGATAGGAAGAGAGTTAACCGTTACTTTACCGGAGCCCGGCTTTAGACGAACCTGCGCTATAGCAGTTTTGCGTCGTCCGGTTGCCGAGAGAATGTTCATGAGATAAACTCCGAAATGAGAGGTTTCGAGAAATTAGTTAATTACATTG
The DNA here is from genome assembly GCA_022844575.1 of bacterium. GTDB lineage: Bacteria > Bacteroidota > Ignavibacteria > Kapaibacteriales > UBA961 > UBA2353. The sequence goes on along the minus strand of JALHLL010000150.1, from coordinate 3,629 downwards.
CATTATATGCAAGTTCGAGCGTTACGGGTTCTTGAGCCATATGTGGGTGTTCGCCACCTGCATATACTTTCAATTTTTTACCCATTTGACGACCCAAACGATTTTTCGGTAACATACCTTTTACAGCCAATTCAATGACTTCTTCAGGTTTGCTAACGACAAGATCCTTAAAGCTACGGAAACGCTCTCCACCCGGATATCCCGTATGGTGCATGTATTCCTTTTGCTCATGGCGTTTACCTTTTACTTTTACCTGCGAAGCATTGATGACGATAACAAAATCGCCGCAATCAACATGAGGTGTAAAGTAGGGTTTGTTTTTACCGCGTATAATGGCTGCTACTTGCGATGCTATACGACCAAGTGTCTTGTCCGCTGCATCAACAACATACCATTTGCGCTGTACATCCGGTTCACGGACGGATTTCGTGATTTTCGCTGACGATTGCACGATTTTCTCCTGCTTTATATCAATTTGCTGAACACAATAGCCCGCAAAAATAATGCTTTCATTTGATTTAACAAGTATTTATATAAGAAACGGCGGTTTTTGGCATGTGGGTTATATGCCGAAATTTTTGTAATTGCCTGTTTTTTCAATACAGTTCTATGCCATCCATAAAGCACCGTTTTCACGAACATCCTTAGCGCGATACTCTGCAATTTTTCTTATAAGTGCTTCCGGTAATGGCTTATCATACGGAAATTGTATCGTATCCTTACCCGTTTTATACTCCTTCAATTCATCGGCAAAGGGTAATAAGGAGGACTCCGTCGGCATAAAGTTCATATGCGCTTTATAAGCGATGAATGCAAATAGGATACGCTTTTCAATGAGAACGGGACTCCCCCATTTGATTGCCTCCGTTGCATTCGGTGCTATTTCTTTCAGAATGGTATAAATACGCCTTAACATCGCCTGCCCTTGTTCGGGTGCAGCGTTTATGTATTCATCAATGGTTGTTGGTTTTGGCATATATACTTATAAAAGTTGCTCGTTATAGTTCCTGCCGAGTCTAGTCTCCTTACTATTATGTGGATTTACTTTGATAAATGCTTTTATTCTGAATCTGCGTAATAAATCGCGAAGTACATGACAATCAAACCCTTTCAATTCAACTTGTTTATGTCTCAATACAACGTACTCGGGTTTTTTAACTATTTGGTTATACATCAAAATTACTTATCTCTGTATTTCATTTCTATTGAAAGATAAGTTTAAACAACTTCATTCTTTATTACAATACTACAACTTACTTTTTACGTTGAATGCTGTTAATTTAAACATTACCTCATAATAAGTACCGGTAATGTATGAGAATGTTTATTACTACTGATTCGTGCTATATATACACCATTTACCAAATCAGAAACAGGAACTGTTACATTTGTCCAGCCCTTCTGCACTGCCGATAATCGTAACACTTCAGAATAATCCACAACCTCGCGTCCATAAAAGTCATATAATTTCAGCGATAATACACCTGCTTCCATAACGGTGAAGGTTCTTAATGTTAAACTTTCTCGTGCAGGGATAGGTGTTGCAGAAAGTAAGTAAACTGACATTACCTCTTCTATGGATTCTAAACGTGTTTCATCAATTTCTTCACGGATATCCGAGACTATTTGTTGTAAACGATATATCTGTGGATTTTTGATATCACCATTATAGCGTTGGCTGATTAATGATGTGGCAATTGCATTATTGAGTGAAAAAAAGTATGCAGCACCTAAGCTTTCATTTGCATCTATTCCAAACGGAGCTGCCAATTCTTGTTCGGTAATGAATTTCCATGTTTTACCGCCATCGGAAGTAAAACGTACCTTTCCAACTCTCGTAACATATACCAAAGTATCTTTACCAAAACATTGTTCGTAAACTGATTCATTGTTCATCCCGCTTGGTAATGTATCGGAAATATCCCACGAAGCACCTCTATTGTACGATGTAAAGATAGTAGGCAACCATGAGCCATGTCTTAATATTTTACCATACGCATACCCCCTATCCGAAGCCGGAAAATGTACCTTTAAAAAGTGAACATTAATGCTTGAATCACCTTCATATCCCTTAACGGTACACCCTAACTGCTTCCACGTTTTGGCGGCATCATATGAAATGAAAGTACGGAAAGGACCCGCTTTTGTAGCGTTAATCATATCATAATTAGTATTAAAGATAGTGTTTGAATCAATCCATGCCGGAATATTCCTATAAAAATAGAAATCCCCATCTATTATATGATTTGAGACGTATGATGTCCATGTTTCACCACCATCATCTGTCCGATGAAAACGAAACTCAGTACTACCCACCATAACGCCGCGTTTTGAATCAAAAAAACTAACCCTCGGATGATGTATAACAGTATCTAATTTATCAACTATACTATACCAATTCTTACCGCCATCTGTGGTACGAATAACATTCGGTACTTTAATCCCATGATTACCACCTAAAGCAATCGCCGTATTAGTGTCAATAATTTTGATACTCTGAAGTGTTTGTTGACTAAATTCCTTTGTGCTGTGTACGGGTTGTCGTGTGCGTATCCAAGTTTTACCAGAATCTAAGGAGTAAGATACATATTGTGAGACAGAACTATCTCCAATGTGGTTACCTACTTTAAACAAATCGTAACGAATACCACAACCTAAAAACTGTTTACCTGTCCATTGTATATCTCTTAATATACTCTCCGAAAAAGTACTATCAATATAATGTACTCCATCTATTTCTTGCCATTGCACTTGTGCATGCGCAAAAAAGTTAGAGTTCAGTAGTAGGAAGAAAATAAAAAGAATATACTTATTATTAATTGTTTCCATAATTAACGTAAATAATAAAGTCGAGGGCAGCCAAATTACTGCCCTCATTGTAAACTTAATCACAAAACTGATGACACGGAACTATTAAATAGCCAGTCGGAGAGCATTCGGTACAGTATATAGTTGTAGTACCACATTCGTAAGGCGGAACAACTTGACCTGGCAGCTTAGTATAAACATTTTCTACACCATTGTAACACACCATATAAGACTCCTTACAATAGAGCGTGCCAGAATCACAGTTCTTAGTAACATATTTTTTTGCGTAATAACCATTTGGGCCTGGTGTCATTTGATAACCGACAAAAACCGGTTCTGTTCTGCAATCACCCGCGAATACTTGTACGATTGTGGCTGACTGTGCAGGACACGGCGGTACGGGGATTATCGTCGGGTGTAAGCTTATAATATCATTCATGATATCCTCCCCAATTTCATCAAGAATTTGGCGATCATCTCTATATCCATCACAACCATCTCCCAGATAATCAATATCCCATATATAAATACTATAAGTGGGTGCTCCTGGATACCATGTAAAATAACAAGAATGAACAGTGACGGTACATGTAGGTGAAATAACATGTATGTACTCACGATGATTCATCCCAGGTGGACATTGTGCCGAAACATTATATGTTGCCATAAAGGTAATGAGTATGGCAACTACTGAAAAAAAATATTTATGAACCTTGTTCATAGTTGTTCTTCTTTAGAAAGTGAAAAAAAAGTTTTTTAACTCGCCTGAGGGCATACACTATTCCCTCCGTATATATGTTTTACACACATACATACACATA
>JALHLL010000149.1 GCA_022844575.1 bacterium | reverse complement strand
TAGCACAACACTATGCCATCAGTTCCATACCTACCCTTATGGTGTTTAAGGCAGGGCAACAAGTATGGCGGCAAAGCGGTGCTTTGCCTTATCCGCAACTAAAAAGCCAAATGGAATCGCTGCTATAATATAAAAGAGTCCCCCTTAGGCACTTGATTGAGATACTTATTCGTCATGCAAAATTGTGTCAGATAGGCGAAAAACGCTATTTTTATTGCTTATAAATACTTCAGCAACAAAACAGAATACATATCAATGAATCGGAAACTGTTCATATACATTGCTCTATTATGTGCCTTAGGTACGGTATTTGCCACTGCGGCGGAAAGAAAACGCCATGCTTCGGCTTCGGTAAAACCGACGGAACTAAGTGTAAAAGCAGGGGAAAGTGCCAAAGTAAAATTTACCGTAACACTCGATAAACATTGGCATACCTTTCCACAACGTGAACAATTGAATGCAGACGGTATAGGCCCGAACTATACTATCTTTTCTGTGGCACCTGATGGTATTGTACAACTTGACGGCAAAGTAAAAGACCCCAAAGGCAAAAAGGAATACGATGAGGGCTTTGAATTCGAAACAGAGATCTATGAAGGTAGCGTAACATTCGATGTACCGATAAAAATAAAAGCGACAGCCAAAAAAGGTAGCTACGATGTAAAGATTATTGCAAATATGCAATTATGTGATACCTCAAGTTGTATTCCTACCGATGACTTCACGGCAATAGTAAAAGTAACCGTAACGGAAGAAGATGCTAATGCAGTTGTTATGCCGGCAGATACTCAAAGCACGCAACATGCGCAAGTACCGCCACCTACTAATACGGAAACACCAAAAGCGCAAGAACAAACAAAAGAAATACAAAAGGAACAATTACCCGCAAACGAAACACAAGATAATTCATGGGCTACACTATTACTTAGTGCCTTCGGACTTGGGATGCTCTCTTGGCTTATGCCCTGTGTGTATCCTATGATACCGATAACCGTTTCGTTTTTTACCAAACGTGCCGAAAAAGAGCATACAAAACCCTTTCTCGATTCCTTAGTGTATTCGCTGGGAATTATGACCACGTTTGTAGTATTCGGGGTGGTGGTTGCCATATTTTTCGGCGCATCGGCAGGGCGTGATATTGCCTCGAACCCATGGCTTAACCTTGCATTGGCGGCATTGTTTCTCATAATCTCCTTCAACTTATTCGGGGCTTATGAGATACAATTACCTTCGGGACTTATCAACTCACTCAATAAAAAATCGGGACAAAAACACGGCTATGGCGCATCGGCTTTAATGGGTATGGTATTTTCCATGACATCGTTTACCTGTACCGTACCGTTTGTTAATACTACCAGCATGATGGCAGCAGGCGGCGAATGGTTCAAGCCCATAGTAGCAATGATACTCTATGCGGCAGTATTTGCATTGCCGTTTTTTCTTTTGGCATTGGTACCTACCTTATTAACCAAATTGCCACGTGCAGGCGGATGGATGAATAATATAAAGGTAGTATTCGGCTTTGTGGAAATTGCTTTTGCCGTAAGCTATTTTGCGCGTACAGATAGTGTTTTGGGATGGGGTATAATATCACGTGAGGCGGTATTGGCAATATGGGCGGGATGTAGCATTTTAATTACTCTTTATGTACTTGGCGTATTCAAATTAAAACTCGATTCGCCTTTACAATTTGTCGGCTCGCCAAGAGCAAGTTTTGCATTGATATTTGCAACACTCTCATTTTATATTATCGGCGGAATGCAAGGTAATACAATAGGGATGTTGGAACCCTTTGTGTATGTGGAATCATCCAATCTGAATATACCGGCAACTACTACAGGTACAAGCACAACAACGGCTGAAGCATCGGGCGAAGTATGGTTGGAAGATTATAACCAAGCATTGGCGGAAGCTAAAAAAACAGGTAAACCGCTTTTTATTGACTTTACAGGCGTATCATGCACTAATTGCCGTTGGATGGAAAAGAATATGTTTCCACGAAAAGAAGTGCAAGATGAAATGAATAAAATGATAAAGCTACGTTTATATACCGACCGCCGCCATGTGCCACAGGATAAGATAAACCAAGATATGCAGGAAACACGCTATGGTTCGGTGGAATTACCTTTATATGTAATTCTCACCCCCAGTGAGAAATTAATAGCCAAAACCCCTTATGATGCAAACCAAAATAACTTTATCTCCTTTTTGAAAAAGTCGGGGATGTAGGAAACACTGAAGTAACTTTACACAATTACACTATATGGAAGTATGTTTTTATGAGTTCCGGTAGGTAAGAACTATGAAAATAAAGACAAATATTAGCTTTACATTTACTGTCCGTTAAAAATACATTCTTCCAATTCCTTGTAAACATCCGTACCTTCAGTGATATATCTAGATAAGTTTATTTTAAATTTTTCAGGATTGACATTATGAGGAATACTACAGTAATTTTTAATTCTCCCCGTTTGATTTTTGAGGTTTATAGTATTTACATCATTAACGAACGCATCATAAGCAGGTTCGTCAAATTTGTACCCTTCCTCTTCGCAATAACATTCTAAAACATTCTTGTCGAATAGATAGTTCTCTATTTCAAACCTGTTTAAAACCCTATGGTGTGTTTTATTGTTTCGGAGATAATTCTGTCTATCTTGTTCTGTGCTTAGTGAACTTGAGGATAAATCCCTATCTTTCAAAACCCATATTTCAACATCATTAAAGACCTTTGATAATATTGAAATCGCAATAGCACTTCTCTGATCAAGTTCCGTATTTCCACCACTCGAAATAAAAAGTGTATCTGGGTATTTCTTACAGAATATATTATTATACACTATAGCATCCATTCCTCTTTCTTCGCCATCACTTGTTGGTTCAGCTCTACCTTCACAATATATTATTCTTCTTGGACTCACTAACCCAGATAAGTCATCGAGTGCTATTGAGAAAACTTTCTTCCACAATTGAGGTGTTTTTTCTGAAGGTTTTAAAGTAACTTGGGTATTACCTAGCCCTTTAACTTCGTCAAAATATATTATATCGCAGTCATTATTAAAATCTTGTTGTAATGCCCTCAAAAATCCAATACTATGTGTTGCTACCCAAATTTGACAATCAGTTCCAACTAATTTATTTATTTCAGCTAAGAGTTTACGCTGTATTGATGTATTGATGTGTAATTCAGGTTCGTCTATAAGAAAAATAGTATCCGTATATTCATCTTTTCGCAAATAAAGATCAAGGACAATATCAACAACTTCTTTCTCACCGGAAGATAATACATTAAAACTAAATTGAATTTCTTGGTCACTTTTTTTAAAGAATAATGTACCCTCATCATTCACAACATTTCCCATACTCACCAATTCTATATTCAAGCAGTTACGTAGTGATTTATTTAACACACCAAGAATATGTTCCATAGCTTCTGACGGTCTACAGTCTTCTTGGTGAAGATAATCGTTATACTTCGCATGAAGTCTTAAGTAGTTTTGCTCCATTCTTTCATCAATTTCAGAAGTTAAGGGCGCACCATAACCATTCTGCTCTATTGGTAGTAAACTTTGTATAGTTTGTGCCTTCACCTGGTTGTTATAACGATATGGACTTCTTAATGAAAATAAAGTTTTTTCAGAATTACGGGATTGTCTCTTTTGAAAGACTTCATTCATGTGACCTTCATCAAACTGTATAGAAACACTTCTATCTAGTAATCCAGTTGTATTCATGAAAAAGTAATCATTGCCACGCCCGTGGTGTTTTCCTATAAACCCAGAACGACGACTTTGAGCATAAAGCATAGCATCAAAGACACTACTTTTCCCACAACCATTACTACCGACAAGTGCAATTATCCTTTTTGGGTTTTCACCTAAATCAATCGTTAGATCAAAGAATCTTTTGAAACCATTTTTTATTTGTATACTTTTAATTTTCATATCCGAAAAACCATAGAAATTCAACAACGTACCACTGACTTTTTTTTAATCAAAATACTTATCTACATCATTAATAAATACATTCAGTAAATCTTTAGGCTTAAGATCCTTATTCTTATATCCAAGATCTGCCCTCATTGCTAGAACAACATTTGCATACTTTTCTAAATTAGCTTTAGTATTATTGTTATCATTCATTAGCGCAACTCTTAGCTCTCCAATCATTTTGAGTGTTCCATCACTTGTCCATAATATTATGCCCTTGTTAATTTCAGCTACTTTTTCTGGCGAAAGCGCACTTTTATCAACGCTCGCGAAAACACCTTGCATAAGACTTAAATAACTGTTGTATACTTCTTTACGAGATTCTCTGAGACTTATTTCAACAGTGTTTTTTTTCTCATAATATTTGACAACTATATTAGCAAAGATTGAAGCTGTTATTGTAAGTGATCCTAGAATCAAAGCAAGAGCATTTTCCGATTTTAGCCCCTTTACATAATCAAACAACGACCACCCGAAGTATGTCACAACTGCTAAGCAACAAAGCAGTATAACAAAACCAAAAAATAATTGAAGTTTTGGATATTTTGAACTCATATATTCCCTAAAGAATGTGTATCGCAATTTTTCACTTAATTATTAATTTTATTCTACTTGTCAAAGAAGACATCTTTCATTAGTCTGTCAAAAAAATCTATATTTCTATCCATATTAAAATCTTTTTGTATTACAAACTCTTGACCCCTGCCCGTTGATTTGAAGTTCTTACCACATTTCTCTTTATGATATGTAATTCCATAACCCTCAAAACAATCTGGCATATCCCATACAGAAACTAATTTAGAATCATTCTTTGTTAACTCTCTTTTAGAATGATAATCAAAAATGTCTGCTCCTTTTACCCCATCAGCAAAAGTTAAAAAATCCCTTGCTTCGTAAACAGTATTTGCGGTGATTTTACCCTTAGCATTTCTAAAGTGTTTGTCATTCTTATGCGGATGATCGCATTCCAATTGTTTAACAATATTCTTGTCCCTATAGACTCTTCCTACTTGCATATACCCCCATATGGCATGAAACTCTCTTCCTTTCATTTCTATTTTTCCATCATTGCAAACATGCTGAAAGCGACCAAAGAAAAGAAAAAGATCATCAACACATACTTTTTGATTTCTCAAATGCGATTCAGAAATACCAGTTTGTCCAAACAGTCCCTTCCATTTTCCACCTTTTGTACATCCTTTATAATTTAACAAATCTGGATCTGGATGGCAGTATTCGGTTTGAATTTTTCGGGCTACCTTTTTGTCATTCTCTTTTTCCTCATAATAGTAAGATGGGTTACCACCATAGAGTCTATTAATAATCTCTGAATAACTAACGCACTCACCAAACTCGCTTGGTAATTGTATTCCCTCCGGTAGTTTCAAGCAGCAATAAGGTGTTTCGAAATTATCTTTTGGATGCACTGGTATCGGCATTGACAACATTGTCCCATTAGAAAACACAGGGCTCGGATGCCCTCCAGAAGTACTATCAAAACCTTTTCTGCTCAATATTACTTTCATTATACACCATTATATATAAAACACATTTTACCGTTTCAACTTTGTGCAGTTGTTTTGAGTTTGACACCCCGTCAGATTTCATCTGACACCCCTCTGCAAGAGGGGAATTTGTTCTTTTATTCAGTATTTCCCACAATTCCCCTCCGGTGGAGGGGTGCGCTTGCGCGGGGTGGCTGAATTTCCCCATTTGCTACGTAAACAGATTCTTCACTTTCGTTCATAATGTCGTGGTCATGTATTGACACCCGCCATCAGAGAAATAAATGGGGTTCCTTCTTGCTCCCCTGTACAAGTAATAAGCCATAAGCAGTGTGGCTTAAAAAACGGAACCCCATATTTCTCATTATAAAACACACATATCACCAATACAAAACTACGGCAGTATTTTGCGAATCCGTTACTACAGAAATACTACATTTTTCAACTTTTTTTCAAAAAAAAAGTGAAAAAACGGGTGTTTTCGGGCATTTTGACAACATCCTCCCCCAATGGCTAATAATAACCACATTTTTCAGGGTGTTTGTTTAGTGCTTCACGCACTCCAAATCACCCCGATATGCGGTCAAAAGTTCATGAAAAAATCATTAAAATTTCCCTTTCAGGGATTGAAAGGGGAGTGGGTTGAAACTCTTCGCTTTGTTTATTATATCAATAATAAACGCACGATATATATACCCTCAGGGTTGTTTAGATAAGGGCGGGTATCAGGCGTATTTTCTCCGCCGCTTTGTGTAAGGTGTCATCGTTTTTACAAAAGCAAAAGCGCAAAAGGTGTTCGCCTAAAGACGGATTATGGTAAAAGGTTTCAGGTGGAATTGCCGCAATGCCATGGTCAATTATCAGCTTTTTTGCAAAGTCATGGCTTTTCATACTTGTTACACCCGATATATCGCATAGTATAAAATAACTGCCCGCCGGTTTATTGGGTTGTAAGCCGACTTGTTGCAGTACATCGAATAAAAAGTCTCGGCGTTTTTGCAAATCGTTGGCAAGTGAGGTATAGTACTCATCTGCCATATCCAATGCGGAGGCGGCAGCATATTGAAAAGGTGTTGCACTTGCAAATACAACAAACTGATGTACACATCGTATTGCTTTCTGAATACGCTCATTACCTATTGCCCAACCTATTTTCCACCCCGTTGCCGTAAATGTTTTACCCATACTGCTTATGCGTATCGTTCGGTCGGTCATTTCCGGTATTTTCTGAAAAGGTACATGGCGTTCATTATCGTAAATACAATGTTCATATACTTCATCGCATATCGCCATTGTATTGTATTCAATACATAGTTCCGCTATAAAACGTAATTCTTGTAATGAAAACACAGTACCTGTTGGGTTATGGGGCGTATTGATGATAATTGCTTTTGTTTTTTCGGTGAACGCCGCCGCAATTTCCATAGGATTAAAACTGAATGTGGGGGCATGCAAGGTTACAGCGATAGGTACACCGCCAGCCATTTGTATTACGGGACAATATGAATCGTAATAGGGCTGAAATACTATAACCTCATCACCCGTGTTAATGCAAGCCATAAGTGTACAGAAAAGTGCTTCCGTTGCACCGGATGTAACGGTAATTTCTTGTTCGGGATCGAAAGAGAGTCCGTAAAAGCGTTCGGAGTGGCGTGTTATGGCATGTCTTAAAATGCGTTCGCCACTACTTATGGCATATTGGTTTTTTCCTTTACGTATCGCCTCTATCGCAATCTCTTTTAATATATCAGGCGTATCATAATCGGGAAATCCCTGCCCTAAGTTTACGGCTTCATGTTTACGAGCCAACATACTTATTTCGGAAAATATGGATGTACCGAAATTACCTATCCGTGTTGCGGAAAATATACTCATAACTCCAAATGTGTTTTATAGACAATGCCGAATGCTGCAAATTTACGTATGAAAAAAAGTGTTATAACGTAGTTTTGCGTTTCTATGCGTCAATAGCTGTATAAATTGATATACTATAGATTTGAAGGGTAAAAACGGAATGGAACATAAAACGGGACATCAAGCCGATACGGGTGTGATAATAGGGCGTTTTCAGGTGCATGATTTGCACGCAAGTCAAGTGGAAATGATAGAAAGCGTTATGGCAAAACACCGTAAGGTATTACTTTTTCTTGGCGTAAGCCCAACCCTTGTTACAAAGCGCAATCCTTTGGATTTTGTTTCGCGTAAGGAAATGATATTGGCGCGATTTCCGCAGCTTACCGTTCTTGCTTTGCCCGATGTTCGTTCCGATGTCGAATGGAGTTTAACACTCGATAGGCGCATACGCGAGGTTTTGCCTGTGGGGAGTATTATGCTTTATGGCAGACGTGAGGGTTTTGGCGAACGATACAGAGGTGAATTTCCGACGATGGAATTAGAGCCGACAGTTTTTGTAAGCGGTACGGAAGTACGAAAAAATGTTAGTAATGAGGTTATCACTTCACGCGATTTTCGGGCAGGTGTTATATATGCCGCTTATAATCAGTATGACAAAGTATTTACGAGCGTAAATGCGGCAATCTTGAAAGGACGTAATATTCTTTTGGCACGCAAACCGAGTGAAAATGGATTACGTTTTTTAGGCGGCTTTGCCCTACCGGAAGATATATCCTTTGAACAAACCGTACAACGCGAAGCACGGAGAGAAGCAAGTATCGAGGTGAATAATATTCGATATATAGGCAGCGCGAAAATTGATGATTGGCGATACCGAGAAGAATCGGATAAAATCATTTCTCTTTTTTATGTAGCCGATTATACTGGCGGACATATACAACCGAATGATGATATAAGCGAATTGCGCCTCGTGCCTATTCATGAATTTACCCCTACAATGCTGGTGGAAGAGCATCGCCCTTTATATAATGTATTAAATACCGTACTAATGTTTCAACAAGGTGAGATAGGATAAATATGGCTCTTGATATACTTGCATTCGGCGCACATCCCGATGATATAGAACTTGCTTGCGGCGGTTCATTATACGGACTAATTAGTAAAGGATATTCGGCAGGAATATGCGATTTAACACGCGGTGAACTCGGCTCGCGCGGTACGGCGGAATTACGCACCCAAGAAGCTGAAAAGGCATCGGCTATTTTGGGAATTAAAGAAAGGGTGAATTTGGGTTTACCCGATGGAAATATTACGATAAATGATGAATCGGTACGGAGTATAGTAAGTGTATTAAGGTATTATCGCCCAACTATTATACTGATACCGCCTGATTATGACAGGCATCTTGACCATGAAAATGCTCATCAATTATTACGTAAAGCGGTATTTGCTTCCGGCATGAGTAAAATAGACACATTATATCACGGAAATTCACAAGAGCCGTTCAGACCCAAACATATGTTTGCCTATATGCAATCATA
>JALHLL010000148.1 GCA_022844575.1 bacterium | reverse complement strand
ATGTTTTTCCTTTACCAACTACCGAATGCGGGTCAAGCGATTTTGTTCTTATTACCTCAATACCGTTTCTTTCCACCTCCAAAAGCAATTCATTATCATGGGCATAATATGCAATATCACCAACGGTAATTACCGTTGGTTTCCAGTCGAATTGTGGCAAATACTTTACAAACGCCAAAGTCCTTTGTACACCACTTAAACCTAATGGTGGGAAATAATATGCAAATACAAGAATATTTTTCATCATTATTTCCGAAACGAATACTTAAAAATCGTGTATAATATCTTCCAACCGGCTTTTACGGAACCCAAAAATGTTCCGGTTATCTTCGACTTTCCTACTCTTTTCCTGTAGCGTACCGGAGTCTCATCACATTTCATCCCCATTTTAGCGGCTTTTATCTGCATTTCCACCGTCCATCCCCATGTTCTATCTTCCATGCACATAGCTGATAACGCATCGAAGCGCAATGCCCTGAACGGACCTAAATCACTGAATTTTACTCCCCAAAAAAACTTTATCAGCGTACACGCAATAAAATTACCGACTATTGCCTGTGGTAATAATGCACCTTTTTCTTTTTTGCCTCTCACTCGAGAACCAACTACAATATCGTAATTTTTTTCCGTAATGGAATGAAGGAGTAAATCCATATCTTGCGGATAGTCGCTATAATCACCGTCAAGAAATACGATAATATCAGGATTGAATTGTTTGGAGTAATCTATACCCTTTAGACATGCAGCACCATATCCTTGTTGTTTTTCAAAAACAATTTCAGCACCTGCTTCTTTTGACGCTTGAACAGTATTATCGGTAGAGTTATTATCAGCAACAATAATCTTATCTACATAATGCGGTATTTCGGCAATCACTTTACTAATTGATTGTTCCTCATTATAGGCAGGAATTATTACGTGGATAACATTATTGCGGAACATTGAGGTTAGTTCTCAGCATGGTTTTTCGGTTTTAGCAAAGAGAGTACAACAGAGCCAAGTAATATAAGTACAATTACACCCAATGCGATTTCTATCGGTAATTTATATACATCGGCAAGTAACATCTTACATCCGATAAACATTAGTATTATCGACATTCCCGCATTAAGATAATGGAATACATGTATAACGCCTGCAAGGGCAAAATATAATGTTCTTAATCCAAGAATTGCAAAGATATTAGATGTGTACACAATAAATTGGTCACTCGAAATTGCTAATACGGCAGGTATTGAATCAACAGCAAAGATAACATCTGTTGTTTCGATTAATACGAGTACAACGAACAAAGGCGTAGCTATCGTTCTTCCTATTTTTTTAATAAAAAATTTGTCTTCATGATATTCATTCGTTACGGGCATATATCGCCTGAGTAGTTTCAAAACCGGATTTTTTTCCGGCTCAATATGCTCATCTTTATTTGTAAATAATCTGAAGCCGGTATAAACTAAGAAAAGACCGAATACATAAATAATATAATGGAAATTATCAATAAGTGCTACACCACCTACTATAAATACAGCTCGTAACAGTAGGGCACCAATTATTCCCCAAAACAATACCTTATGTTGATACTTTGCCGGAACTTTGAAGTATTTAAAAAGCGCGAGGAAAACAAACAGATTATCAACACTCAGAGACTTTTCAATGATATACCCTGTCGCAAATTCTAGAGCTCTTTGCGGAGTTGAATAATACCATATACCAATATTGAACGCCAAGGCAAGACTTACCCAGAGCAAACTCCATAACAATGCCTCTTTTACAGAAACTTCATGTGAACGCCGGTGAAAAACACCGATATCCAGAATCAACATTATAAATACGAAGACATGGAATCCAATCCAGAGAAGTGCCTCTTGAGACATTATATCGCTTTGATTAATTGTTTATACTTTATACACTTTTATGAGAAACATTGTTCTCATTTTTATCGAACAGTAACACTTTTTCCGGGCTTATCTTAATACCAATTTTCTCCCTTCTTCTATAAGTATCTGTATCCGTAGTACGTACTGTTATGCTTTCGGAGCCAATCCGCAAATATAATAGAGTTTCATGCCCAATATATTCAAAGGATTGTATTTCCGCCTGTAAAGCAGAATCTTTATCAATAATAATGTCTTCAGGTCTGAAAGCACAAATTACTGCATCTTCGTTTATAAAACCTTTCAGACTAATATTAATTTCTTTCCCTGAACTTATAAATCTACCATTATCAACACTACCCCAAATCTTGTTGATAGACGGTGTGCCTACAAAACCCGAAACAAACATGTTAACAGGGTTGTGATATACCTCTTTCGGAGTACCCACCTGCTGCAAAATACCATTATTCAATACGGCAATTCTGTCCCCCATCGTCATTGCTTCGGTCTGGTCATGGGTAACATAGATACTCGTTGCGCCAACTTTTTTTTGAAGAGACAATATCTCCGAACGCATCTGATTCCGTAATTGTGCATCGAGATTTGATAAAGGTTCATCAAATAGAAAGCACTTAGGGCTTCGAGCAATTGCTCTGCCTAAAGCGACCCTTTGTCTTTGCCCCCCCGATAATTCTTTTGGTTTTCTTTGAAGTAGTTCTTCGAGTTGGAGCATCAATGAAACTTCCGCAACCCTTTTTTTTACTATTGCTTTTTCAACTTTACGTAATGTTAAAGGAAAAGAAATGTTTTCTGAAACAGTCAGATGCGGATACAGAGCATAGTTTTGAAAAACCATACCCACATCACGATCTTTAGGAAGTACATCGTTCATCTTTTTATCATCAAAGAACAATTCTCCCGATGTAATGTTTTCCAATCCGGCAATCATTCTAAGCAATGTACTTTTACCACAGCCCGATGGTCCGACGATTACCAAGAACTCACCTTCTCGAATTTCAAAACTTATATCATGTAGCACTTTCGCTAAAGGGGTGTACGATTTTGAAATTGAACGTAATGAAATTGATACCATTTTACAATTCGATAGAATCTATCGAAAAACCGACTTTTCGTATATCGGTTATTACCGTATTAGGTTCATCACCTTTTAATATTACGGTAAGTACTTTATCGGGGTGACTAATGTCAACATCCCATTTTTCAATGGAGGGGTTGGCATCTAAAATTGGTTTCACGGAAGCTATACAGCCACCACAATTTATTGTAGTTTTGAATTTGTATGTATTATTCATAATAATTATTGAATGTCATCTAATAATTCTTTACATTTTGCTATAATTGACGGATCGTCAGAAGTTTGTTGCTTTAATGTTAAAGCTTTTTTCAATATGGTTATTGCTTCATTTTCATTATCGGCATCGTTTAAGGCAACGGCATAATCGTAAAAATACAGTATAAAATCGGGCTTCAAATCAACAGCTTTTTTAAGGTGATATAACCCTTTCGATTCACTAACCTCTTGCGGAATACCACCGAACAATGTATTTGCTGCTGCCTTTTCAAAAAAACTGAGATTTGAAAATCGATGATGCCAACGCCCTATTATATGATGTCCTCCTGCATGATTGGAATTGAGTTGAACACACTTGTCGGCATATTTTTTTATCTCCTTTGCCATTGAAAGTCTCTCTTTTGCACCTAATAATTCCGCTTTCCTTCCTAAAGCCGCTGCCATACAGAAGTTTGCCTCATCATATTGAGAATTTATGCCTATTGCTTTTTGAGCAAAGGTTAATCCATCTGCAAAAAGAGCTTTCTTTTTTTCCTCATTCTTTTCACGATTGCCTATTCGAACAGAATTTATACTTGCACCACATAGAGCCACGATATTATCGGGCTCAATGGTCAATATCTCTTTATACTTTTTTAGTGCTTGTTCTTCCTTGAACACCGAATCATAGGATTTTGCTTCATTTACTAATACATCTAATCCACCCCTTCGCCAGGCGATGAGTAAACAAGCAGCTATAATACTATAATAGAATCTATATGTCATTATTTGTTCGCTTGTATATAATACTGCGCACCGAATGGGAGCCATGCCATATATTTTTCGAGAGGTACCATAAAGGATATGAAGCCCGGAAAGAACAATGTAAAACGCTTCGTTACTTTCGAGAACCCCGCACCGGAATATGCCTTGACCGAATAATCAGGGTATAGTAACACAGCATCTTTATCGAATTCACACTGATTGATGGTACGTACCGTAATCGGATTAAGCGGATTATGTTCAAACATGAACAGTTGTCCGTCTTTTTTTAATAAACTTCTCAAATGTACTAAAATATCGTGATGGAGTTCATGAGGTATATGATGAAACACATTAGCTATGTAAATAATGTCGAATTCACCCCACTGAGGAAACTCACCCGGATTAAACACTCTGAAAGATGCCGATGAAATATTAGTATTCTCTATCTCGGCTCTTCTTATTGATTCGGGCGAAATATCAACGCCTAAGGATGTTGACTGAGGAAAATACTTCCTAAAGAATACCTCGCTTTTGCCTATACCGCAACCATAATTCAAAATTTCAACTGTATCTTTAGGTTTAAGCAAAGATTGTAATCTCCTTGCAACTTCTTTTACTTTATATTCGTCAAAATACGACGGTTCAAAACCAGATGATGATGTATTTTTAGCATGTAATTGTTCATAATCCGCCGCAAATTCATCAAATTCTATCTTTTGCTGTGTAGTGAAATTTTCAGCCATTGAATGTTACTTACCGAAAAGTGTAATAAAAGTACTGAAATAACCGGCTCTTCTACTTTCAAGATAGTTACGAACTTGAGTATCCATTAGATATGTTTCAAGTTCCTTAAAACAAGTATAAGAGATAGCCGGTTCCCAATGATGCAGCAAGTGCCGATTAAAGCCGGCAGCGCCTAATGTACTGGCAATAGGCCCATCACCGAATAATCTATTCACCTCGCCATGTGGCACGACGGAATAATCGTTGTTCCTATTTGATTGTTCCCCTCTATGTTCAAGAAGTTGTCTTATTGCTCCGAAAAAAGGGAAGACGACAGCCATACCCAGAACCCACGAAATTGCCATGACATAATACCCTGCCCACAAACAAAACCCAACTATAAGTGCATTCGTTACAAAACCGATAAACAACTGTAGGTTGATATTACTTTTTTGATTTGCTTTTGATTCGTTTTTAGATTTCATTATCTTTTCTCTTGCTCCAAGTACCTTCAGAACTCTTATACCGGTTAATGATTCGAGAATGTATTTCCATGTAAGAGCATCGAAATACGAACGTTCAGTATCATTTACACTTCCCAAAAATCTATGGTGCATCAGATGAATAGGCCTATACACCGTTATGTCTTGACCTACGATTGCACCAATAAAGATATTAGCCAATTTGTCGTTCAATTTTCTGTCCTTAGCAATATTATAATGAGCGGCCTCATGAAAAAAAAGTTGCAGATATGCTAAAAAATATCCAAACAATCCAGAACAGAACAACACAGTAAGAATATTTATTACCAATGAATTACCCTGTACACTTAAAGCAATTAAGGCCGTAAGAATCAAAGCAAGATACCCACCTGTAATATCCCTCCATACAACAGCAAAATTCGGTCTTAATTGTTTCCGGAACGCAGGAAATGTAATGCCGTTGCCATTAACAATTTCGGAGCGTGTCATATCTTCAAGTTTCGTGAGTGTCTCCATCATTTCTTTTTATCCTTTACAGCGTTACTCATATTCCAAACTGAATTTTTGAATGTGTGAAACAAAAGCGGTTAAATATAATCATTACTCTTTAGCAGAAATATACTAACATTCTCTATTTTTGCAAATGATAAAACAGTATTCCGTCAAAAACTCTTGAGGTTGATATGAAACGTATCTTTACAGTTATTCTTGCATTGGTTGCTTTACACACGGTTGCATTTTCTCAATCTTTCAAGTTTGTTAATGAGGAAAGGTACTCAAAAGTTGTATGGCAACCACAAAGCTATAATGACAATCATGCAGATGTGATCAATTTAACAGTAACGCCGTTAGGTTTATCATGGAAATTGATAAATACGACTCTTCCTTACACATCCTTTAGTATTTGCGATAATGAAACATGTTTAGGTGGCGAGGCTCCGGGAAGAGCTTCAACAACTAAAATAGAACCGGGCGAAACTATCACATTTTTAAAAGTACAAGTTCCAACCGAAACGCCAATAAGCGGTATTGTTAAATATCTTGTATTCCCCACAGCAGAGGGTGAAATTGCAGGTCTTGAATACACTTTTGAAATTGTTGAGTCTTCTGTTTCAGTAACTGAGACAGAAGAATTAAGTAACTTGATTGCGCCAAATCCAGTAAGTTCCACATTCTCTTTACGGGGATATGCCGGTAGTACGCTAACGATTTCCGATGTGACGGGCAGAACCGTATATCAAGTATCTTTAAATAATGACTATGAAACAATAGATGCCTCTAAGTTTCTGAGCGGTGTTTATATTATTCATTTGACCAATGGTAACAAATCTACAATCTCTCGTTTCGTAAAAGAATAAGCTTAAGAGTAGTAATTAACTATTTGTACAAGAGCCGATTAGAAATTCTAATCGGCTCTTTCGTTTTCATTAAGCAACTCTTTCAACTGATGAACTTCCCATTCATCACCGTATTTCTGATGCGCTATTATCAGATTCCGAATCATTCTTTTAATAATCGTTTGATTGGACGCTCTGTGTAACATTTCATCTCGAAACTCAATATGTGCTTTTCTCAAAAAATCCTTACAATCATCCTTAGTTAACATAATACCGCTATTGAAAACATCAATGTACACGTCAGATTCTTTATCATAAGCGAGGAAGTGAAGCGGCAAATTAACGCCATACATATCAATGCCACATCGCTCGGCTAATAACATATATAATACCGATAAAGAAATCGGTATTCCTGTTTTATTAAGTAATAGAGAATAAAGATATGATTGATCCGGATTAAAATAGTGATCGTCTGTTCCTCTGAAATTATACTTATGAAAAAAAACTTGATTTAAAGCCATTAACAATGTTAAGTGATTTGTAGTTGAATTTTTGACATAAGCGGAATGGATTTCAAGTGAAACTTTATCTAAAAAAGAATGAATATAGTCCGGATCGGTTTCAGGATATCCGAAAGATGATAAATTCACAACTTGTTGCTCTAATGTCTCAAAACTCTCCGATTTATCAGTATTCTCCAAAAATTCCCTTAAAAGGAAAAGAGGGTTTTGCCTAATTTTCCTTATCACATCAAGAATATTATCCTTTTGATATTTATTAGTAATTACGCCATGAGCACTCCTTAAAAAAGGAATTGCATTTTTTCCTTCACTAATCAATGCCCTCCTAACAGCAGCAAGTACACTATCATCCGTATCATCAAGTAAACGAATCATCGGACTGATTTTCTTTTCCAATTCGGCAGTCATTGCTCTATCGAAGTAATGAATATGAATTCCTTTATGGAAATCATAATTCATATATTTTAGTCAATTCTTTTTTGAGATACTCAAACGCTAACTTCGGGTCATCAAAAAATCTGAATAATAAAGTATCTTCCGGCGAAATCATACCCGTATCTACCAAATAATCGAAGTTAATAACATTTCTCCAAAAGGTTTCACCATAAATTATAATAGGTATTCTTTTTGATATTTTGCGTGTTTGTATTAATGTCAACAATTCCATCAATTCATCAAGAGTGCCGAATCCACCGGGCATTATCACTAATGCTTTTGCAAGATAAGCAAACCAAAATTTCCTCATAAAAAAGTAATGAAATTCGAGATTCAAATCCGGAGTAATATATGGATTAGGATGTTGTTCAAATGGTAAACTTATATTAAGTCCTATACTACTCCCTCCTGCTACAAATGCCCCCTTGTTTGCTGCTTCCATTATACCGGGTCCGCCACCTGTTGATATAATAAATCTTTTTTTCTTCGGCAATGTTTTTACCCATTCCGTTATCAGACGTGAAAGCTCTACGGTATCATCATAGTATTGCGATAACTCCTCTTGTTTTTCCAACCGTTTTAATTGATAATTGATATGCTCGTTTTCCGCATCGCCTGCACGCTCAAGTTGAGACTTCAATCTATCTTTTTCTTCAATAAACTGCTCTTGCGATCGGATACGAGCAGAGCCGAAAAGTACGATAGTATTAGTTACTTCTTCTTCTCGGAACTGTTTATAAGGACCGAGGTACTCAGCCATAATCCGTAAAATCCGTGCATCTTCACTATTGATAAAGTCAGCATCATGATATGCTTTCGGAGCTTTTTGGCTAAAACGTTTGTTCTTCATACTATTCCTTTCTTTATCGGGATAAATGATATCCCCCGTCAATAATCATTATCTGCCCTGTAATATAGGGCGAACAAGTGGAAAAAAAATACAGAGCATCAAAAATATCGCTTGCAGTACCGTATCGCAACATCGGAATCCTTTTTTCCGGTATTAAACCGGCATCCTGTTCTGCAAAGTCGTCGGGCTGTATAATTGCCCCGGGACAAATACAGTTAACACTAAAAAAGGGTGCTAATTCAACAGCAAGAGACTTTGTAAGTTGTATAGAACTCGACTTGGACACATTGTATGATATTCTTTTTTTCCATGTCTCTATTCCGCCTAAAGAAGCAATATTGATTATTCTTTTCAATATTACATTATCACTTTCCGGTGTTTTCGTTTTCCGTACAAACTCACGCGCGGTGATGAATTGTGCTTTAGTATTTACATCATTAACCGAATCCCAGAGTTCGGCGCTAGTATTTTCGAGCATATAGGGTTCGGGAAAGATACCAGCATTATTAACAAGAACATCAATCGAACCCATTCTTTCGAAAGCTTCATTCATAAATCGGACTATATCTTGCTCAACACTCAAATCGCCTTTCAGTATTATAGCCCTTACATTATATGAT